>JASGMZ010000156.1 GCA_030156305.1 Bacteroidales bacterium
CAGCTTGGGAAGCTAAGGATATTAATTATTGATATTTACCTATATTTATATATATCTGTTTATGTGATATTTAACTATTTAGTATAGTATAATTGTTATTGATATTTTTGGTTATTATTATATGTTTTTCTAACTTTGCTCGACCATAGCTCGACCAGATTTGATATGTTATACTTCTGTATATTAACTTTAAAGGATTATATGATAAGACATTTTTATTAATTGCTAAATAATATCGATATGATTCACTATAGAAACAATGGTATAGGGGTCAAATTAGTAAGGAAAAAAAGATACCAGGAAGACCTAACTATAGAGCCAATATATTGGCAGGTTACTTATAAGAGGAAATCAAGATTATACTCTACTGGATTTTCATATACCGTTGAGGAGTGGGATGATTTTCTCAATAAACAATTGCGTAAACATAAAGATACCAAGGAAACACTACAAAACTATTTTGACAATACACTACAGCCTCTAATAAAAAAATTCGCTGAAAATAATTCTTTCTCTTTTGTGGCATTAGAGAATAAATTAAAGCGAAAAGACCATCAGAATATCAACGTTAATGAGGCTTTTAAATATAAAATTGAAGCACTGGTTGAGAATAACAAGATTGGTAATGCAACGATTTACTCTTCTACTATTAATGCTTTGATGAAGTTTAAGCATTATAAGCGTCTTAGGAAGAATGCTGATAAAGAGGCTTTCATCAAACAGTGTATTGAATGTAAACACATATCTGTCGGAAAGAAGGCATTAAATATAACTGCAAAAATAGTCTTCGAGGAAATAACCCCAGAGTTTTTAACTGAATGTGAAAGATTCTGGCTCGACATAAAAATCGCACATGGAACTATCGGTATATACATGCGCACATTGAGGGCCATCATCAAGAATGAAGAGGGAGAAAAACCATATATAAATTCCGAAGAATATCCCTTTGGTAAAAAACGTGGTAAGTACGACATTCCGGAAGGTGGACGTAGAGAAGTTGCTCTGGAACTTGAAGATATTTGGGGAATAGAAGGTTTTGAGACTGACATTGACCCATTGATACTTGCAAGGGATGTTATCGTTTTTATGTACTACGGTAATGGGATGAACTTCGGAGACTTTTGCCGGTTAATGTATGAAGATATTGATGCTCCTACCCAAGAAATAGTTTTCCAAAGAAAAAAGACTTTACGTGATGGTGAGAAACCGACCTATATCTATGTTCCATTACTTCCTCCTATGGTTGAAATAATTAACCGGCATGGAAACAAAAAACAGGACGGATATATCTTCCCATTTCTTAACGGTATTGAGCCAACAAGCGAAAATGAGGATAAAATCAAAGAAGCGATTAATGCAGCATTGGCTCCTATCAATTCCTCGTTAAAGATAATTGCCAAGAAACTGGAATTAGACCCGGAACTATCAACGTCATACAGCCGGAACAGCTATATTACACACCTTACTACCGAAATGTACGTCAATCCCATTGTGGTAAAGAAAATGGTTGGTCATAGTACGAAGAAAGACGTGACGGCAGGATATGTCAACCTCACACCCAAAAAAAGAAGGGAGATCAATTCAAAATTGTTGAACCCAAATAAGAAATATACGACGATCAATTCCGGGAAGGCGGTAGAAACCGGGTAAATGATCTGCTGGGAGAGATAATCGGTTTATATTATATAGAATATTTGTAGCATAATTGCATATATACTAATAAAACTCAACACCCACCCACTAAAGTAGGTGGGTTATACTTCGGCTAAAGCCGACTAAAGAATAAGCGGCTAAAGCCGGCGGTTTTGACCGCAACGTTTAGAAATAAACTATTTACTGCAGGAACTTAAATATAGAGTATAGCCGGGGGTGGTTAAACCAAAGATATTAATCCCATATATTCATATCATAAAAGATTATAGGAGTAACGACAATTGGTTGTTTTTCATATATTTGTCAATAGTTTGAGGTGCGGGAGAGTTTAAATAAGCTATGTTGTTTTTAATGTGGATCGTGACGAGAGGAAAGGAGAATTTGAATATAATTTAAAGCTCATGGAATTAGCAATAATACAGAGTAAGATATACGATATAAGGGGCGTAAAGGTCATGCTGGATTTTGATTTGGCAGAAATGTACGGCGTGGAGACAAGGGTTATGAATCAAGCCGTAAAAAGGAATTTAAAGCGTTTCCCCGATGATTTCATGTTCCAACTAACAGAGACTGAATGGAAAGGCATCTCATCACAATTTGTGATGACATCCAGAGCCAAGCGTCCTAAATCGGCAATCCCTTTTGTTTTTACTGAACAGGGCGTGGCTATGCTATCAGGTCTTCTCAACAGTGATGTGGCAATAGAGGCAAATATAAGAATCATGCGTGCGTTCGTGTTTGTGCGAAATATGCTGACCAATCCACCAATGGATGAACTGTCGGAACTAAAAAAAGAGGTAAGGGAACTCAAGGAATATATGGAAGAGGTATTCACCGACTACAATGATATCAACGAAGATACGAGGATGCAATTAGAACTTATCAATGAGTCATTGGCTGAACTGCAAGCGCAAAAGAAACTATCCGGCAAACCACGTAATCCGATAGGATTTGTAAAACCAAGATAAAAGAGAATTTGATTATAATTAAATAGCTCATGGAATTAGCCATAATACAGAGTAAGATATACAATATAAGGAGCGTAAAGGAAGACATGATTGTTTGAGATCACAAATTGTGATCTTGAACAAAGGGCATGGATGATAATCCATTCCGAAGGAGAGGATCTTCATCCATTTTTATTTGAGTTTGCGAATTGCGAAGCAAATCAGCAAAGTCGAGAGTATGCCAACCATCAGGCCGATGGAGAATAATCATAAAAATTCTGATACAAACGCATATAGTTTAATATTATTAGTATATTTGCAGTATGACTACAACAGGACAAACAAAAATAAACTCATTACTGCAGAAATTTCCACCCGGGGCATTGTACTTTGGCTCGTGGCTAAATCAAAATGGAATATCCTATTCTCTGCAGAGACATTACCGTAATTCGCAATGGCTTATGGCAATAGATGACGGTGTGATGTACAGGACAGGTGAAAAACCTACCTTGTTTAGTGCTTTGTCGTGCTACAACAGCCAATTAGGTAAGAAACTCCACATAGGAGCGGTACCAGCTTTAGAAATGCGGGGATTGGCCCATTACGTTCCACTTGGCCGGCAAACGATAGTAATATATAGCCCCCGGGGTGAATGGTTTCCAAAATGGTTTTCGGAATATGACTGGGGTGTTGATATACTGAAGAAATCCTCGGAATATAGCGAGGAAGGAATATCAACAGTCAATGAAAACAATTTCGAGGTAGCGGTTTCTCTGCCTGAAAGGGCATTTCTGGAAAGTTTAGACCTTGCCCCAAAATATTACAACCTTACCGATCTGTACCAGATCATGGAAATGCTTAACGGTTTGAGGCCAAAGTTACTGCAACAGTTATTAGAGGAAAACAGTTCGGTAAAGGTGAAACGGTTATTTCTTTATATGGCAGAAAAAGCCGGGCATTCGTGGTTCCATGATTTGAACATGGACAGGATAGACCTGGGCAAAGGCAAACGCTCAAACGTGAAAAATGGCGTATATGATCCAAAATATCAGATAACTTTACCGAGAGATTTGGCATATTATGAATAGAATGTACCGGCAACAGGTTGAATTACTTTTGAGAATTATCCCGACATTAGAGGAAGTGGATAGTTTTGCCATTCATGGCGGAACAGCGATCAACCTCTATATTCTCGACCTTCCTCGGTATTCCGTTGATATAGATGTTACTTATACGCCAATAAAGCCCCGGGATGAGTCGTTTGCAGACATCCATAAAAATCTGTCAATCATCAAGGAAAAAGTCAAGACGGTTGTCCCGGATATTGTCATCACTGAAAAGCCGAATAAAATCTACTGCACACGAAAAGGAGTCATGGTCAAGATTGAAGTGAGCGGAACGAAACGTGGCCTGATTGATGCGGCTTCGGTAAGACCACTATGTAATGCAGCGCAAAATGAATTTGAAACGGCAAACAAGGCAAGGATCGTTTCACTTTCTCAACTCTACGGCGGGAAAATTACTGCAGCTCTCGACCGCCAACATCCCCGGGATTTGTTTGATGTGAAACTGATGTTCGACTTCATCACTAACTTTGACCAGATTAAAAGAGGTTTTCTCTATTGCCTTCTGGGTGGCGACCGGCCCATTATTGAGTCGCTCAAACCAAATAGAGTAGATCATCAGGAAACGCTTGTGAAGCAGTTTTCCGGAATGACTAAAATTCCGTTTTCATATAATGACTATGGGGAAACCCGGGAGAAATTGATTGATTTCATCAATTCAAATTTGAGCCTACAGGACAAGGAATTTTTAATTGCTTTCGAGGCCGGGGAAGAACTGTCCCGACATACTGAATATCAGGAATATTTACATTTTCCATCTGTACAATGGAAAATGCAAAATATTAGCAAATTGAAAAAGATCAATCCGGCTAAACTAAGAAAGGGTGTTGAAAAATTAGAAGGCTTTTTACTGTGAAGTAAAAAGGAGAAAAGAGTAGACAGCTAACAATACCCCAAAACATCATCAACATAAAACACTGTATATCTATGTATTAATACATATTTATTTTTTCAACGTATTTTTTTACGCCAAAATATTGCAGAATGAATAAAAAACAAGTACTTTTACATAAAAATTACGTTGAGACATGTATATAGTAAAGAAAAATACTAATAAAGAACATATTAGCTCTGAATTATCACTAAGAAAGCTTTTGACTGAATTCTTAGAGGATGAAAGTAATGACATAACCATACGTCCTTTATCGGAGCAATTGGGATTGAGTGAAAGCCGACTCAAGAAATATCTAGCTGGGGATGCAGACATAAATATGGGGCACGCAGTCCGTATTATGGAATTATTTGATTTATCCGAAAATGAGCTCATTGCCGCTTATAATAACGACATGGATAATTCGGATATAGATCAATACAACAAAACTAAAGAGATCTCCTATGTTTATAGACACTTCGATATTCAGACATTAAAAAAAATTGGTATCCTGAAAAAATCAAAAATCGAGGAATATTCCCAACAATTATGTGATTTTTTCGGATTTAACTCCATCTATGAATATGACTCAATAGAATTGGGTATGTCCTTGTTTAGTAAATCCTACAAGCAAGTGTCAGCCAACAAGGAAAAAAAGATGGTGGAGTTTTGGTTAAAGTGCTCTTGTAGATCCTTCCTAAAAATATCAAACCCATTTGAGTATGATCGAGAACTACTTATTGAATTCTTAAAACGTATAAGTCAATACACTGCCGATGTAGTACATGGTCTAGAAAAAATAGTACTTATTTTGTTTCGATTAGGAGTAACTGTTCTTATCCATGAGTATGTTCCTAATACTACATCTTTTGGGGTATCAATGATTGTAAACGGTAAGCCGTGTATTGTGATTACTGATATGAACAAGCAATATCATAAGCTGTGGTTGAATTTACTCCATGAACTATATCATATATTGTATGATTGGGATATGTTGGAAAAAGTCAATTATCACATATCCGACAAAAATAATCCGGAGTTGATTTTTAGTGAAGAAAGAGCGGATGATTTTTCCTATAATGCGTTAATAAATCCAGCGATACAGAACGAGCTTCATAAAATAATACCGATGAGATTTAAAGTTCATTCTTTAGCTTCAAGCCTAAGCATTGATCCCAGTATAATTTACGGGGTCTATTTAGAGAGGCTCCCGAATGGATTGAAAAAGAATCGAGAATATGCCAAATATAACAATCCTGCATGCTTGAAATCATCTGATATAGCCATAACGAAAATCAGTTTTGATCCGGTTACTCGCAGATCACTCATTGATAGCATTTCAAAAATGCAGGAATCAGTTCAGAAAATATCAATTTAAATTAAGTAATAATATATGGCACAAGGCAATAAGTTAGAACGGTTAATGGAAGCAATTGACGGCATTGTAGCCGCCAACACATTAGAACAAAATGATTTATTTGGAGAAAATCCATTAACAAGGGATGTTATCGAGTTACTTGATATCCAAGAACAGGATCCTGAAAAATCATACGAGTTGTATTACAGAAATATTCAACCGTTTTTGAATTTATTCATTCCTAAGGACAATGAAATAAATAGACCGATAAGAGAACTTGTTTGTATTCTTTTGACAGGGAAAGAGAAAAAAAATTTGACTTATGGTAAAAGGGGAGCGGATTCCCGTCAAGCCAAAACCCCGGATATGGAAAATCTGATAGAGGTTTTAATTGATTGGTCGACTACACCCAATGATTATTTTCGACTCTCCAATATTTTATTAAATAAAAACAAGGAGCTTGAATATATTCCTCAAGAGCGCTCCCTTGCGGATTATATACCAAACTAACTAAAACTTGATAATTTTCTAAATATCGTCAATATGGAAAGAGCGTTATTCTATGAGTATCTTATTCGTGCTGTTTATAAATGCGGCAGGACAAATAAACATGGAGCTGATGCAGATATCTATAGATGGATGTTATCTGTAAGTGACCGTTTTCCCAATATGGAAAATAGGGAATACAAACTTGGCGTGATGGTAGGCAAAGTTTCCGCTCATCTTTCGGAAGCACTCGGTGAAGCAATTTCTCTTTATGGGAACAATCTTGAATTTAAGGCAAAAATTGAAAAATGTGTCAGTTATTTGAACGAACCTACGGTAGAAAAATTAAATAATTGCGTGGATGAAACATGGGAAGCTTTTACCGAAATTGGATTAAAAGCCGAATAACATCACTTTACAATAGAGCTATCGAGATTTTTAATCTGAACATTTATTTTCTATCGAAGTAGAATTTTAAGGAATTAGACCTGAAGACATTCAGAGTCTGCATTATTTTACCACTGTTGCATCATAAGAGTCTAGATGTTACGGTTATGATTCATCATTCGTTAGTTGAGCAGCTTGCGAAATACAAAGTAGGCGAATATGCTCAGAAATATTCCGGTTATTGATCCAGCGAAAAATAACCGAAATATTGTGCTGCCGGGGGCGGTCGTTTTTTCTTTCAATTCCTTATTCTCATCGACCAGAGTTTTTACCGTGTGCTGCAGGTTGGTGT
>JASGMZ010000157.1 GCA_030156305.1 Bacteroidales bacterium
ACCAAGCCACATGGAAATGTTCTATGGGCATATGGGAGGTTCTATGGGGGAGATTGCTGCCCTGGCATTACTTATCGGATTTGCTTATTTACTGATTCGAAAAGTAATTACCTGGCATATTCCGGTTTCAATTATTGCTACTATTACCGTATTTACAGGTATTTTGTGGTTGATTAATCCGGAAGCTAACGCTGACCCATTATTCCATTTATTAACCGGAGGAGTTTTATTAGGAGCTATATATATGGCCACCGATTATGTTACTTCACCCATGTCGGTGAAAGGAATGTGGATTTATGGTATTGGAATTGGAGTAATTACGGTATTAATAAGGGTGTTTGGAGCGTATCCCGAAGGTGTTTCATTTGCAATTTTAATAATGAATGCTTTTGTTCCTTTAATCAATGCGTATATAAAACCTAAACGTTTTGGAGAGGAGGTGAATAATGGCTAAAAAAGAATCTAACTTCAAAAATATGGTGCTTGCCTTATTTATGGTAACATTTATAGTATCTGCTGCTTTAGGGTATATATATGAAATAACCAAAGAACCTATTGCTGCCAGTAAGCTGGCAAAACAAAATAATGCTATAAAACAAGTGGTTCCTGAGTTTAATAATGAGCCAGGAAAAGAATCCTATAAAATGGCTGTTGATGGAGATACCCTTGAATTTTTTCCTGCAAAATATGATGGTGAATTAGTAGGAACCGCTGTAAGTACTTTTACGAATAAAGGATTTGGTGGAAATATAAAACTAATGGTAGGATTTTTACCTGATGGTACTATTCATAATATTTCGGTACTTGAACATAAAGAAACTCCAGGATTAGGAGACAAAATGCAAAGAAGTAAATCAGAATGGAGTGTACAATTTAATGGTAAAAATCCAGCAGACTATAAATTAAAAGTTACTAAAGATGGTGGTGATGTTGATGCCATCACTGCTTCTACTATTACGTCAAGAGCATTTTGCGATGCTGTTGAACGTGCATATAACGCATATATGAAAGGAGGTAAAAAATGAATCAATGGAAAAATTTTAGTAAAGGATTTTTCAGGGAGAATGCTGTCTTTGTATTATTTCTTGGATTATGCCCAACATTAGGTGTTACCACTTCGGCAATTAATGGATTAGGAATGGGGCTGGCTACCACTTTTGTGTTGGTAATGTCGAATTTGGTAGTTTCTATCGTAAAATCACAAATTCCGGATAAGGTTCGAATTCCTTCTTTTATTGTGATTATTGCTTCGTTTGTTACAATGGTTGAATTAGTCATGCAAGCCTATTTGCCTTCATTATTTGAACAATTAGGCCTTTTTATTCCGTTGATTGTGGTTAACTGTTTAGTATTAGGCCGCTCCGAAGCCTTTGCCTCAAAAAATAATGTAGGTTCTTCTATTATTGACGGATTAGGTATGGGACTTGGTTTTGCGATGGCGCTTACCATTCTTGGAAGCGTTCGGGAGATTCTGGGTAGCGGTTCAATCTTTGGATTTAAATTTATTGAAGGCGATGGTATGCTGGTTTTTGTTTTAGCACCCGGAGCATTTATCGCATTAGGATATCTTATTGTCTTAATCAATAAAATCAATAAAAAAACGGCTTAAATAAATTATTATGGAATATATTATTATCATCATATCGGCAATATTTGTAAATAATATTGTATTAGCGCAGTTCCTCGGGATTTGTCCTTTTATCGGCGTTTCGGGTAAAGTAGAAACATCGGTTGGAATGACCGGGGCAGTTACTTTTGTAATGGTTATTGCAACCATTGTGACCTATTTATTGCAGCATTATGTGTTGATTCCGCTAGGAATTACTTTTATGCAAACCATTACGTTTATTTTAGTCATTGCATCACTGGTTCAGTTAGTTGAAATTATGCTTAAAAAAGTAAGTCCGTCGCTATACCAGGCACTGGGAATATTTTTACCGCTTATTACCACAAACTGTGCTGTTCTGGGTGTAGCTATTCTGGCAGTTCAGAAAGATTATAATTTGCTCGAGAGTGTTGTGTTCGCTACTGCCAATGCAATAGGTTTTGGATTAGCTTTAATAATATTTGCAGGTTTACGTGAGCACCTCGATATGGTAAATATTCCTAAAGCCATGAAAGGTGTGCCTATTGCCTTTGTTACTGCAGGCTTATTGGCATTAGCATTTATGGGATTTGCAGGCCTTGTATAAAATTTGTGTTGCACATATTTATATTTCTTAAGAGCAGCTCATTAGAGTTGCTCTATTTTTTTTATTTTGTGATTTTTTTTAAATTGCTTACATTAATTTATTCCTTATATGAAGATTAAAAGAATATTATTTGTAATACTTCTTACAGTATTATGGGCTAATATTACATTTAGCGCACAAAAAAATAATATTTTAATCTTAAATTCATATCATAAAGGATTACAATGGACCGATAAAATTGTTGAAGGGATTACTGCTGGATTAGAAGAATATGCTAATAATTCAGAAGTTTTTATTGAATATCTCGACTCTAAAAGATTTTCCGATTCAATATATTACTCACACATTGTACAATTATATCAAAAAAAATATACCAATATTAATTTAGATGTTATTATTTCATCCGATGATGATGCTTTTAAATTTCTTTTGACTTATCGCGATAGTTTATTTGGTGATGTCCCAGTAGTTTTTTCCGGAATTAATTGTCCCCATCAATATCCTAAAGGTTATACAGGAGTATTAGAAAAAGTGGATTTTGTTAATAATATCTTATTAATTAAAAAGTTACATCCTGATTATTCAAAAATTTATTTATTAGCTGATTATACGAATACCGGCAATATTATTTATAAGAGAGCCATTAAAGAATTAAACCAATATACGGATGATATTAGCTATGAATTTTTACACGATTATTCATTCGATAAATTATATCAAAAAATTGCCGGGTTAGATGAAAATTCAATTGTATTACTTACTGCTTTTAATAAAGATATCAATAATGAATATTGTTCTTATGATGAAATTGCAAGGAATATCTCCAGTATATCTCCCGTACCGGTATATGGGATATGGACCTTTTATTTAAATAATGGGGTTGTTGGGGGTAAAATGAATAGTGGAAAAGTACAGGGGTTGATAGCCGGGCAGATAGCTAAAAGAGTTCTTTCCGGAGAAGATGTGAATAAAATTAATGTTGAAATTGATTCCACCAACTATTTTTTTGATTATAATCAACTTAAGAAGTTTAATATTGATCAATCCGATTTACCCGATAATTCCATTATCATTAATCATCCATTTGCGTTGTTTAAGGAATATAAGCAAGAAATAATTTATATCGCTATTATTATCGTTTTATTGATATTTGTGATTGGATTATTGTGGGTTAATATAATTATCAAAAGAAATAAATTACGTCAAAAAAAGAAATATCTTAGAGAAATAGAATTAAACCATGAAAAATTACTTTTAGCTAAAGAAAAAGTTGAAGAATCAGATAAGTTAAAATCAGCATTTTTAGCTAATATTTCACATGAAATTAGAACACCTATGAATGGGATTATAGGATTTTCGAAATTGGTAAAAGATAATCCCAATATCGATCGGGATACGTTAACTAAATATTTAAGTATTATAAATAAAAGTGGTTATATATTGTTAAATCTAATAGATGATATTATTGATCTTTCTAAGATTGAGGCTAAACACTTAAAGATTAATTACCGTGCTTGTCGTATTAATACTATCATGGATGAGTTATTAAGTTTTTACAACGAGGAAAAGAAAACCGTTGAAAAATCGCATATCCAGATTATTCTTGAAAAAGAGGTTGAGCAGAGTGATTTTGCTATATATTCCGATCCTAACCGAATTAATCAGGTATTATTTAATTTATTAAGCAATGCTTTAAAATTCACTTATAAAGGGGAAATAGTATTTGGTTATAAATTGATTTCAAATGAAATTTTATTCTATGTGCAAGATACCGGTATTGGGTTAGCTTCGCACGAATGTGATATCATCTTTGAACGATTTAGACAGGTAGATGATAAAACAACCCGAAAATATGGTGGTTCAGGCCTGGGGCTTTCTATATCCAAAGGTATTGTAGAAAACATGAATGGTAAAATATGGGTGGAATCACAAAAAGAAAATATAGATGAAAATAAAACCGGTGGATCAACTTTTTATTTCTCCATCCCATTAAAAATCATTGAAACCCATCATGCTTCCGTAAAGAAAAAAGAAAAAAATTATATGTGGCCTGGAAAAACAATATTAATTGTTGAAGATGCTAAGATTTCGTATGAGTTACTGACAAAATTCTTAAAAGATTCGAAAGTTAATTTCATTCATGCAGAAAATGGGGAACAGGCCATTGAACTTTGCCGGAATAAGCATTCCATTGATTTAGTATTGATGGATATTCAACTACCCATGATGGATGGGCTGGAAACTACCAGACAGATTAAACAAAACAATCCGGAGTTACCTGTTATAGCCCAAACAGCCAATGCAATGGATGAAGATCGTAAAAATATTATTGAGGCAGGGTGCGATGATTATATTGCTAAACCAATCAATAAATATGACCTTCTCGAAAAGATAAATAACTTTCTTAAAATGAGTTAGATTAAACCCTTATCCTGACTTTTATCATTGTTACAAAACACTTTACAAACTTTTTGGGGATAGTATCTACACTATTTGTGTAAACCTATATCAGGACAAGTCACTTGTTTTATTCATAATTAGTGCATCTTAGAAAACACCA
Source organism: Bacteroidales bacterium (assembly GCA_030156305.1). Taxonomy (GTDB): domain Bacteria; phylum Bacteroidota; class Bacteroidia; order Bacteroidales; family UBA12077; genus UBA12077. The sequence continues at coordinate 4,753 of JASGMZ010000157.1, forward strand.
GTTTTTTTTAGTGGCGTAATAAAAAACGTCAAGAACAAGGCTTGCGAAGAATTGACAGCCAGGAGTTTACTGACGTAAATGACTAATTGCCAATGCGAGCGTAACACAGTTATTGACGTTTTCTTATAGCCACTAATTATTAAAAGAAATCCCGTTCAATCTATTAATTGCTTATGGAAAAAATTTCTTTTATTCGTTATTTTCTGGCAGAATAGTGTATATAACCCTAAACCCTATATATGGAGAAGGAATATCTTCTTCAGTATACTCACTTTCTGATTCTATCATCATATAATACCCGGTGCTATTCCAGCTTCCGCCTTTTATTACATTTTTTTCAGCAACCATTTCAGCTGCATTGCCACTCATATTATATAAATCAAATTCGTTTGTTTCGTAGGAATCAACAGGAGCAAGAATGGTTTTGGCCGTTTTTTTATTAGCTAATTCTTCATTAAATATTTCAATTTTTCCATCTTTATATTCACGAATTTTGTGTTGTTCAATGTGTTTATAATTACACATGGGCTCACCCTTTTTATTGATTAAGCTATTCTCTTCCCATGGAAATTTATTATTTGTTCCGGCTTTGGCTGCGTATATCCATTCATGCTCAGTGGGCAGCCTGAATTTAACGTTTTGGTTGTTTTCTTTTTCCCATTTCTGAGAAAGCCATTCACAATATAATTCAGCGGCCTCGCGGGAGATGTTTACCACCGGATAATTGTCATAGGCAGGATGTTTGTGGTAGTAGTTTACGTAAGGCTCATTATAGTTTCCGGCTTGTCTCCATTTTATAGTATCAATTTGTGCAATTTTTAGTTTTTCAAACTCTTTATTTTTTTTAAGTGAATGTAAAAATTCACGATACTGTTTATTAGTAACTTCTGTCTTTTGCATGATAAAAGCATCTACTGAAATTGTATTTCCATTATAAGTTGTTGTTCCCATAGGGATAAATGCAAAATCCTTAGGAATTGTATAAAAATCTTTTTTTCCTGAGGTTAATAATAAAGGTAATAATACCAATAGTATGAAATTCTTTTTCATGATTATATATTTTTAAGGTTAATAGATTCTATTTTTCTAACTCCTCAAGAGATAAAAATATTGTTTCTGTTTTTATTATAAAGATAGTAATAAAATGGCTAATTTAGCTACCACTTAATTAAATTTGTTATGATTGAAAAATATGTTAAAAAAATTTCTGACACTCTTTCAATTAATGAATGGCAGGTAGAAAACACTATTCGTTTGTTTGATGATGGAGCAACCATCCCTTTTATAAGTAGATACAGAAAAGAAGTAACCGGGAGCTTGGATGAGGTGCAGATTACTGCGATTAAAGATATATTATCTAAGCTGAAAGAAATCGACCAGCGAAGGGAAACCATCTTAAAAACCATTGATGAGCAGGGGAAATTGACCGGTGAGTTAAAAGAAAGAATAGAAAAAGCAGACTCATTGACTGAGCTTGAAGATATTTACCTTCCGTATAAGCCCAAAAAGAAAACCCGGGCAAGCGTTGCCAAACAAAAAGGCCTTGAACCGCTGGCCAAAATAATCATGAAACAACAAGAGTTAAGATTAGAAGGCCGGGCAGAACAGTTCCTTACTGATGAGGTACCAACCATTGATGACGCTTTGCAGGGAGCCAGGGATATTATTGCCGAGTGGATAAACGAAGATGAAAGAGCCCGAAATACAATTCGCCGTTTGTTTCAACATAAAGCGTTTATTCGTTCCCGGTCAATAAAAGGAAAAGAGCTGGAAGGAATAAAATATAAAGATTATTTTGAGTGGGAAGAGCCTTTAAAAAAATGCCCTTCGCATCGGCTACTGGCTATGCGGCGAGGCGAAAATGAAGGCTTCTTAAAAGTGTCTGTCTCTCCTGATGAGGAAGAAGCCCTGGAAATTCTGGAAAAACAATTTGTTAAAGGGAGTTATGATGTTTCTGCACAGGTTAAAATTGCCGTTAAAGATAGTTATAAAAGATTGCTTGAACCTTCCATTGAAACCGAATTTAAAAACTCATCCAAAGAAAAAGCAGATGAGGCCGCGATCAATGTATTTGCCGGTAATCTGCGTCAGTTATTACTGGCTCCGCCCCTGGGACAAAAAAATGTACTGGCAATCGATCCGGGTTACCGTACCGGTTGTAAAATTGTTTGTTTGGATGCACAAGGTAACTTAGTGCATAACGAGACCATCTATCCCCACCATCCGCAAAATGAAAAGGGCATGGCTATGAAAAAAATCGATTCGATGGTAGAAACCTTTAAAATTGATGCCATAGCCATTGGAAATGGAACAGCAAGCCGCGAAACCGAAGCATTAATTAAGCGAATACGTTTTTCGAAAGATGTTCGTGTATTTGTGGTAAGCGAAGATGGGGCATCTGTTTATTCTGCTTCTTCGGTA
>JASGMZ010000158.1 GCA_030156305.1 Bacteroidales bacterium
TGTGGTTAATTTTTCGATAACTCTTGATAAGGTTTTACCTACAGATGTAAGTTTGATTTCTAAAATTTCACTTATTTCTTTATAGGAAAACCCATCATTATAAAGATTAAGCAGAACCTGTTCTTTTGGTGTTAATTTCGATAAAGCTTTGGCTATTGCTTTTTTTTGTTCATTTTGGATAATATCTGTTTCAATGGTGTTTAAAAAATTTTTTTCATAAAGGTTAATGTTATCTGTTAATTGAATATTTTTTTTCTTTTTGTTGATGTTTATATATTTATTGAGTGCACACCTGTAAAGCCATGCTTTAATGTTTATAGGTTGCTTATTCTTCTTTATTTCGTTGTGCAAGCTTAAAAATACTTCCTGGGCAATATCCTCGCTGTCTTGTTCCGAAAAAGATATTCTGTAAACAAACTGAAAGATTTTTATATAGTACAAATTATATATTTCATTAAAGGGCATATGCTAATGTTTTATTACTATGACAAACTTGTTAAAATTTTGTGACATAAAAGGATAAAAAAACAGAATTACTTAAATATGTTGCAAAATATGTTATTACTTGAAAGTTGCTAAATGAATTCATATTATTGGTTTTTTGTTGCAATTATTAAAATTAATTAATGATTTAGTTACAGATTGTAAGTATAAAAGGTGGCTGTTTTTACTACCTTTGTATTAAATATCAAAAATAAAAAAATAAATAGCTATGATAACAAAACAACTTTTAGATCCTCAAAGTATTGTAGTTGTTGGTGCTTCTAATAACATTCAAAAACCTGGTGGAAAGGTTTTAAAAAATTTAATTGATGGTAATTTTAAAGGAGAACTTTATGTTGCTAATCCGAAAGAAGATGAGGTACAAGGTATCAAAAGTTATAAGAATCCGGCTGATTTGCCTCAGGTTGATTTAGCTATTTTAGCAATTGCCGCTAAATATTGTACTGAAACGGTACGTTTATTGGCCGAACAAAAGAATACCAAAGCATTTATTATTCTCTCAGCAGGATTTAGTGAAGAAAATGAAGAGGGAGCAAAGATAGAGCAGGACATTGTCGATATTGTGAATCAACATAATGCTTCGCTTATTGGCCCTAATTGCATTGGGGTATTGAATCAAAATTATAATGGAATTTTTACAACACCAATTCCTACGCTCGATCCGCAAGGAGTTGATTTTATTTCCGGATCAGGAGCTACAGCCGTGTTTATTATTGAAACTGGAGTGCCTAAGGGACTAAAATTTTCGAGTGTTTTTTCTGTTGGAAATAGTGCTCAGTTAGGAGTAGAGGAAGTGTTAAAACATATGGATGAAACGTTTGATCCGGAAACCAGCTCTAAAGTTAAGTTGTTATATATAGAAAGTATCGATAAACCTGATATGCTGCTTAAACATGCATCTTCATTAATCCGTAAAGGATGTAAAATTGCCGCCATAAAATCGGGAGGTTCTGAGGCTGGCAGCCGGGCTGCTTCTTCTCATACCGGAGCGTTGGCCAGTTCTGATGTAGCTGTGGATGCTTTATTCCGAAAAGCCGGTATTGTTCGTTGTCACGGACGTGAAGAATTAATTACGGTAGCTTCTATTTTTATGCACCCTGAGTTAAAGGGGAAAAATATAGCTATTATTACTCATGCCGGTGGGCCTGCCGTGATGTTAACCGATGCTTTATCGAATAATAAACTGCAAATTCCACCTATCGAAGGGCCAAAAGCAGATGCTTTATTAGAAAAACTTTTTCCCGGATCTTCAGTAGCAAATCCTATTGATTTCCTGGCCACAGGAACAGCCGAACAACTTGGGCACATTATCGATGCCTGCGAAAAGGATTTCGATCATATTGACGCAATGGCTGTTATTTTTGGAAGTCCCGGATTATTTCCTGTATACGATGTATATGATTTGCTTGATGAAAAGATGAAATCCTGTAAAAAACCAATTTATCCCATTTTAACTTCATTAGTTAATGTAAAAGATGAGATAGATGCTTTTATAAAAAAAGGTAGAATAAATTTCCCTGATGAAGTGGTTTTTGGTAACGCACTGGCTAAAGTTTATCATACCGAAAAACCTGCTCCTGAAAACATAGATATTCCAGAAGTAGACGAGAAAAAAATCCGAAATATTATCGACCATGCCGATGATGGATATATTTCACCTGAAGAGGTGCAACAACTATTGGATGCAGCCGGAATAGCCCGTGCAGGTGAAGCGGTGGTTACTACCAAAGAAGATGCTGTAAAGAAAGCCGAAGAACTAGGACTGCCTGTAGTGATGAAAGTTGTAGGCCCAGTTCATAAATCGGATGTAGGAGGTGTTATTCTTAATGTGAAAGATGATGAAACCGTTGCCAAAGAGTTTGAACGGATGATGCAGATTAAGGATACCACTGCTATCTTATTGCAGCCTATGCTTTCGGGTACAGAATTGTTTGTTGGTGCTAAAGCAGAGCCCAAATTTGGCCATATGGTTCTATGCGGGCTGGGGGGTATTTTTATAGAGGTATTGAAAGATGTGAGTGCTGGTTTAGCACCTATTGGCCAGGACGAATCTTTAAAAATGATTAGAAGTTTGCAAAGCTATGGTATTATAAAAGGAACACGCGGACAGGAAGGTGTGAATGAAGAAATGTTTGCAGAAATAGTCAGCCGTGTATCTGCTTTGGTAAAAGCTGCACCGGAAATTGCCGAGATGGATTTAAATCCGTTGTTAGGAAAAGCCGATAAAGTGGTAGCTGTGGATGCACGTATACGAATAGAAAAATAGATGAGAAAGTTTAAAGATTTACGATTTTCTGAAAAGTTATTGATTGTTATGGCCTTCTTAGCTCTTCTCGGAATTATCCTTAAATGGACTGAAGTTAAAGAAGGGTTTTTTAAAGGATGGGAATATTTTGATTTTCGCACGAGGTTTTAAATACCAGGGTGATGTTTTCAGTGTTTCACTATTTTTAATCATAATTTAGAATGAAAAAACAAGATTTTATTTTTATTGTTTGTATTGTCGTATTCTTTCTGCCATTCTTTCTTTCCGAACAGGTATTTAGAATTTATGATACTTTTAATAAGGAACATGGAATGGTTATGAGCTTTTTAAAATTTGCTGTATTAGCAACTCTGGGTGAGTCCATTGGGTTGCGAATACGCAATGGAGTATATAATAAAAAAGGTTTTGGGTTAATTCCCCGGGCAATTGTATGGGGCTTTTTAGGATTAACTATAAAAATGTCTTTTGTCATTTTTGCTACCGGAACTCCTCAGTTTTTAGCATATCTTGGATTTAAAAAAGCAGTTGTTGCAATGGAAGGTTCTTTCAGTCCATTAAAATTACTGGTAGCTTTTTCAATCAGCGCAGCAATGAATTTAATTTACGCACCGGTAATGATGACATTCCATAAGATAACCGATACCCATATTTTGAATAATGGTGGAACTTTGAAAGGATTTTTTAAACCTATCCATTTTGGGGAGATAATGGGAACTATGAACTGGCGGGTACAGTGGAATTTTGTGTTTAAAAAAACAATCCCGTTTTTTTGGATTCCGGCACATACCATTACTTTTTTGTTACCTTCACATTATCAGGTTTTATTTGCCGCTGTTTTAGGTATTGTTTTAGGAGTATTGCTTGCAACAGCCAGTTTAAAGAGTGAAAAATAATTGTATATTTGTAGTAGTTCGAAAATTAAAAAAAATTAAAATATAGAAACAATGAAAAAAATAGGTTTGTTTTATGGCCCGGTTGGAGGTTCAACCGAAAAAGTAGCAAAAAAAGTAGCCGATGCATTAGGTACCGAAAATGTTGACCTTATTCCTGTAAAGGAAGCTAAAGCATCAGATGTTGAAAAGTACGAAAATATAATTTTCGGAATGTCAACCATTGGCAAAGAAACCTGGGAATCGGATAAACCAGCCAATGATTGGGATATCTTTTTACCGGAATTAGAGAAAATCAATTATAGCAATAAAAAAATTGCCATGTTTGGTTTAGGCGACCAGGTTACTTACGATTTGCATTTTGTTGATGCATTGGGCATTATAGCTGAAATTATTTTGCCTAAGGGAGCTCAGGTTATTGGAAGAGTCCGTACCGATGGATACGATTTTCGGGAATCAAAAGCTTTATACGATGGTAAATTTATTGGACTACCCGTTAACGAAGATTTTGAGCCTGAACTTACCGCCCAAAGAATAAATGGTTGGGTAAAAATTATTCAATCTGAATTCAAATAGAGTTAGTCAATAGTCAAGTATTTTTGGTAGCTATATTTGCTGTCTTTAGTTAAAAAAAACAACTTATGAATAAGCCATTAATAAAACATACCCCAATTAATTACGAGGTAGTTAAAAATAAAATTGAAGAAAGCGGATTAGAAAATATTGGATTAGCCTCTATTCGGGAGTTAGTTCGGTTAGTTAATGAAATTGAACAAGAAACCGGAGAGAAATATATCCGTATGGAAATGGGTGTTCCCGGCTTAGAACCTGCACAAGCCGGTATTGAAGGTGAAATTGAAGCTTTAAGAAAGGGTGTAGCATCTAAATATCCCATGATTGAAGGCGCTGGTATTCTTAAAAAGGAAATCTCCCGATTTGTTAAAAACTTTTTAAATCTTACGATTAATGAACGCAACTGTATTCCTACCGTAGGTTCTATGCAGGGTTCTTTTGCTACATTCCTGGTTTCTTGTCGCCGGGATGTGAAAAAAGACACTACGTTGTTTATCGATCCAGGATTTCCTGTTCAAAAACAGCAACATCATGTTCTTGGCTTTAAGTATGAAACTTTCGATGTTTATAATTATCGGGGGGATAAGTTAAAAGATAAACTTGAATCATACCTTAAAAAAGGAAATATATCTACGATCCTCTATTCAAATCCAAATAATCCTTCATGGATATGCTTTACAGAAAAAGAGCTGCAGATTATCGGAGAGCTGGCTAATAAATACGATGTTGTGGTGATGGAAGACCTGGCATACTTTGCCATGGATTTCCGTAAAGATTTATCTCAACCGGGCGTGCCTCCATATCAGTCGACTGTTGCAAATTATACGAAGAACTATATTTTATTAATCTCCAGCTCTAAATCATTTAGTTATGCCGGACAGCGTATTGGCATGATGATTATTTCTGATGAGTTATTTGAACGAAAGTTTCCGGATCTTAAACGATTTTATAAAACCGATGGGTTTGGCTACTCTATGATTTATGGAGCGTTATATTCTTTATCATCAGGTACCAGCCATTCAGCACAATATGGATTGGCAGCTATGTTAAAAGCAGCCAATGATGGTGAGTTTAATTTTGTAGAAAGTGTAAAAGAGTATGGTGAGCGAGCTAAAATAATGAAAAAGATTTTTATCGATAATGGTTTTGATATTGTGTATGATAAAGATGAGGATCAACCTTTAGCTGACGGTTTTTATTTTACTATTTCATATCCTGGAATGAGTGGAGACGAGTTGTTAGAAAAATTGTTATATTATGGTATTAGTGCTATTGCCCTGTATACAACCGGAAGTGAACGAACCGAAGGATTACGGGCTTGTGTTTCACAAATTCATAGAAGCCAGTTTAATGATCTTGAAAAAAGAGTAAAAATTTTTAATGAACATTATCCTAATTAAAATAAATGTGGAGGTACCAGCTTTTATATGTTGTTATAGCCAAAAACCTGTTAAACCTGTTCAATAACAGTAGAGAAATTAATGTTTTTCATCAGTTATTTAGTCAAAAAATTATTATCTTTGAGTGCATTCAAAAAAATATAATTAAAACTAAAAATATATAGAATAATGGCAAAAGTAAAAGGAGCAATTGTAGTTGACATTGAAAGATGTAAAGGCTGTGCTGTATGCGTACCTGCCTGTCCGACAAATGTAATACAATTATCACAAAATGTGAATAGTAAAGGTTATCATTACGCTTACATGGAAAATCCTGATGCTTGTACAGGATGTATAAATTGTGCAATTGTTTGTCCGGATGGAGTAATTACAGTTTACAGAAAGAAAAAAGTAAACCAATAAGTATTAAATTTAAAAAGAACTATCATAATGAAAGAATTACGATTAATGAAAGGCAACGAAGCGATAGCAGAAGCAGCTATTCGTGCAGGTGTCGATGGCTACTTTGGGTATCCAATTACTCCACAATCTGAGGTTCTTGAATATCTTATGGCAGAAAAACCCGAAGAAAGAACCGGAATGGTTGTTCTTCAGGCCGAAAGTGAAATTGCTGCCATTAATATGGTATATGGCGGAGCCGGTTGTGGGAAAAAGGTTATGACCTCTTCATCAAGCCCTGGAATAAGCCTTAAACAAGAAGGAATAACTTATATTGCAGGAGCTGAATTACCTTGTATGATTTTAAATGTTGTTAGAGGAGGGCCAGGGTTAGGAACTATTCAGCCTGCGCAATCAGATTACTTTCAGGCAGTAAAAGGCGGCGGACATGGAGATTACAAATTAATTGTGTTGGCTCCGGCATCTGTTCAGGAAATGTATGATTTTGTAGAGTTAAGTTTCGAACTTGCTTTTAAATATCGAAATCCAGCCATGATTTTATCCGATGGAGCTATTGGCCAGATGATGGAAAAGGTTGAGATTGGTGAGCAAAAAAAGAGATTAACTGATCAGGAAGTGAAAGAGAAATACCCCTGGGCTACAACCGGAAAAGATGCTAACCGGGAAAGAAATATTATTACTTCCCTTGAACTGGACCCGGTAAAACAAGAACAATTCAACCTGAAACTTCAGGCCAAATATAAAGAGATGGAAGAAAAAGAGGTTCGTTTTGAAGAAATTCAAACCGAAGATGCCGAATATCTCTTTGTTGCCTACGGAACAAGTTCACGTATTTGTGAAAAATCAGTTCAACTAGCTCGTAAAAAAGGTATTAAAGTTGGCTTATTAAGGCCTATTACCTTATTCCCGTTTCCTAAAAAAAGGTTATTGGAACTTGCTGGCAAGGTAAAAGGAATGTTATCTGTGGAAATGAGTACAGGACAAATGGTTGAAGATGTGAAATTAGCTGTTGAGCATAAAGTTCCTGTTATTCATTACGGCAGAATGGGAGGTATCATACCATCTCCTGCTGA
>JASGMZ010000006.1 GCA_030156305.1 Bacteroidales bacterium
AATTGGCGCCATTGAAAAAAATGGATTTGACCATTTTATGCTCAAAGAAATTTTTGAACAACCACGTTCCATTTTAGACACTTTCAGAGGAAGAATATCACTTGACAAAAATGAAATCCATTTAGGAGGATTATACCATGTAATGCCTAAACTGGTCGAAGCCAAAAGAATTATTATTATTGGATGTGGAACATCGTGGCATGCAGGATTAGTTGGTGAGTATTTAATTGAAGATTTAGCCAGGATTCCAGTTGAAGTAGAATATGCCTCAGAATTCAGATACAGAAATCCTATTATAACCGATGAAGATATTGTTATTGCCATAAGCCAAAGTGGAGAAACAGCAGACTCCCTAGCTGCCATCAAAATGGCTAAAGAAGCAGGAGCCACTGTTTTAGGTATCTGTAATGTGGTAGGTTCAAGTATCCCGCGAGAAACGGATGCCGGAGTATATACCCATGCCGGCCCCGAAATCGGTGTGGCTTCAACCAAAGCATTTACAGCGCAAGTTACTGTACTAGCTATGATAGCTATGTTGTTGGGCCATGAAAGAAAGCATATTAGCGAAAAAGATTATAATGTCTTAATTAACGAGCTTAATGATATCCCGGCAAAAATAGAAAAAATACTTACCCATAATGATGACGTGCTTAAAGTAAGTAAACTCTATAAAGATGTTACAAACTTTCTTTATCTGGGCCGGGGATATTTATATCCCGTAGCACTCGAAGGAGCCTTAAAATTAAAAGAAATCTCCTATATCCACGCCGAAGGGTATCCGGCAGCTGAAATGAAACACGGGCCCATTGCATTAATCGATGAAAAAATGCCGGTTGTGGTTTTAGCTACAAAAGACAAATCATACGAAAAAATTGTAAATAATATCCAGGAAGTTAAAGCCCGTAAAGGAGTTGTTATAGCTATTGTAAGCGAAGGTGATAAAATAATTGAATCAATGGCTGACCATGTATTGGAAATTCCTGAAGTACGTGAAGAACTTTCGGCTTTACTTACGGTTATCCCATTACAACTGCTATCATACCATATTGCTGTATTAAGAAGTTGCAATGTAGACCAACCCAGAAACCTGGCAAAATCTGTTACCGTGGAATAAAATTAAAAAAGGAGCCTCAAACAGCTCCTTTTTTTAATTATAAGCAATCCGCAGTTGTTCATCGGCCATTACCGGTTCGATAATTTTTTCCCACATCGGTGAATCCCAGGTTCCTATAACCAAATGGTTATCTAAATATTTCTGAGGAATTGGATGTGTACCGTAAACTATTTTTACTTTATAGTTATTTTCAATAAACTTTTTAAAATGCTCTATCCGCGGACAAGGCGGGTATCCAACAATAAGCCCTGTAGCGAGATGAATTACCTCTGCCCCGTTTTTTATCATCTCGGCAGGAGCATGTTCCACGTTACCTCCAGGGCAACCATCGCATGTAGTGTAGCCCACCAGCTCTAATTCTTCGTCTTTAGGATAAATACTAAACGCACCTTCACGATTTCTCATCGCTCTAAAACATTTACCCCCGGCACATGTGTGGTACCTGTGGCAAATAATAATTCCTATTTTCGTCGTTTTTTTCATGATTTTATTTTTTATAATTAGCAATGATTAGTTCTAATTCACTCATTTTAAAGCCATATTGTTTACGCAAATGACCCAGTTTCGATGAGTTGGATGTCGATAATGGAATATTCAACTTTTGCTTTCATAAAAATTAATTTAATGCATTTACAACTTCACATTAATTCCTTTAAGCACAATATCGTTTTCACTTACCCCCAAATCCCTGGCAATGACTTTACATTTTGCTTTTAACAAGAAAAATACGGGACGTGATACTTCAGATAAACCTTCGTAATTTCCCTGCCCCTTGCTAATAACCAAATCAGACTGGTTAAATTTTTCGATAAAAAACGAATTACATAAACTCAAGATGGTAGCAGGAGCTGTACTTCCTGAGGATATAATCTCAGACACCTTGTCTAACCCGGATGCAACAGCATCTTCTTCTACACAATCGTTAATTACCGGAACTTCACGTACCACAAACGTTGTAGGTTTACCCATCGTTTCAATCAATAACCGGTCGAATACCGACTCGCCTGCATTATCACCAATATACAGAACAGACTTTGCCTTTTGTAAATGCTCTTTAAATTGGTCATAATCAAAAGCAGCAAAATCCTGTTTTAAAATTTCTTGCAAATCATCGATAATGTTATATGATTTATTTACTCCAAGGTCCATTACATTCCCGGCAATAGCTATGCGAATAGCGGTTAATAATGGGTCGTCAGCATGCTGAATACGCATTTTTAATTCAGGATAGAGTTTTAATGCTTCATTAATATTTGCATTTTTTATATCCTTATAAGGATCATTATTAAGCGTTATATCCCTGATATTTTTATAAATGTGGTTCCCTGTCTCAGGAGGGGTGACATTTAACGAGATAGATTTTATCATCTCTCCGGTGGAATCCAGCACCTTTTTTATTTTTTCTTCATCGTGGGTGGCAAATTTTGCGGCCCGATAGGCTTGTTGCATAAAACAAGGGATACATTCTAAGTAGGTTTTCATATTTAATCTAAAATTTTAATCTCATTCCCGACTTTAAGTGACTAATCTCAAAAGCATTATAAAAAGCACATAATGCGGGCAATTCTGTACAGTGCGAAGGGAATATTTCCTGGATATCCTGACTTTTTAAATATTCAATCGTTTGTTGTGTTTGTTTATTATTCTGTTTTAAATGAAAGCCGCCAATAACAGCCCTGAATTTATGAATTGCGGTAATTTTTTTCGCATACTCTATCATATTACAAATCCCTGAATGGGCACACCCGGAAATAAGCACTAATTCTGTTCCCTGATTTATCTTAATAACCAATCCTGAATCATCAATCACAAAATCCTCTTCTCCTTTTTGATATACAAAAGGCGTTGTTTGAGCTTCAAATGTATTCCTTCGCGGGACTTCCCCTAAAAAAATGATATCATGGGTAATAGGATATGGTTTCCGCGAAGTGATAATTTCAAAACGTTTTTGCAAGTCATCTATCGTTAACTCAATACCAATATTTTCGGTTCCTCCTTTTCTAAATCGCGGATGAAAAACTTCAGGATGGCAAATTAACACCTTGTTTTTCAGAAACTTCAGGCCATTGGCATGGTCCCAGTGCCCATGGCTAAGAACCACGGTTTTTATGTTTTTAATATCGATTGTAAATCGTTCAGCATTTTGTAAAAAAACATCGGAATGGCCTGTATCAAATAAAAGCTGAGTATCTTCATGTTCAATAAAATAGGACAATCCATGTTCAGCCAAAAATTTGCCGGAAGCCGCATTTTCTGTTAATACTGATATTTGCATAGCTAATGGTTTTAATTATTCTCTATCGGTATTTTTAAAATTCCCGATTTTATGATAAACAATTTATACCCAGAACTAAAGTTTCGCAGCTCATCCTCAATCCAATGAATATGATTGTTTATGGCCAGAATCGCATCATCGGGATTGTCAGAAAATATCTTTATCGGGATAAAATATTCGTTTACCAACTTTATATTTTGACCAAACTGCTTTGAAACAATCACTTTAACATCATTGGCTATTAGCTTTTTTGTAATATTTTCAGCTTTCTTCTCATCAATACCCGTATTATTAAAGGCTTCATCCTTACATTCATTTTCTATCTCAAATACCTTTTCCAATTTCCCGGAAACCAGTTCATAAATCATAAACTTATCAGCATTCCCAAAAAATTGTTTTTCAAAATGATTCTCTTTATTTAAGGCAAAAGCAAATCGTAGATGCATAACTAACGTTGTTTTATTTCAAATATATTACCTGATTTATCTTTGATAAATACTAAATCAGGTTGCTTTCGTTCAATGATAATAGTTTCATACCCTCCATCTTGTACTTCTTTTATCAGCTTTTCTCTGTTTTCTACGGAAATACACAAATGGTTCACAGACTGTAGATTTTGTTTGTAAATAAAAATTTCTAATACCAAATCTTCTCGTTTCATTAAATAGACGGGCAAGTTTTTATGAACACCAAAAATTTTTGTGCTTAAGGTTTTATCTAACACAAAATTACGTGACTGTTCCATTCCCAGTATACGCTCATAAAAATTAAAAATTTCATCAGAGTTATCAATCGTAATTGCAATATGTTCAAGTTTCATATCTAATTCCTATTTTTTATTTGCTTTTATCACAACAAAACTTCCCTGGCCGTATCCTTCCAGCGGTTTCTGTGCCGATGTAATTTTACTCACATCTCCATAAATGGTTTGATAAATTTTTTCAATCTCAAAATTCTGTTGTTTTAATAAATCAATAACCTGCGAGGCACTATAAAAAGTTGCTTCTTTATAAAAATCACTTTTATATTTATTCTTTTCATACTCTTTCCCTATCGGACTGTCTTTATCGATAAATGCAACAAGTAAACATCCATCTTTAGTAAGCACGCGATAAGCTTCTTTAAATGCTTCAGTAACACTATCAACAAAACAAATAACCATAACCATTAAAGCAAAATCTTTGCTTTGGTCAGGATAGGGAAGATTTTCGGCAACACCCTCACGCACATTAATCTTTCGAGATTTGGCCATATTTCTCATAGCCTCCGAGGGCTCAACACCCTCGAAGATTCCAAGGTTACTGGCAAAAAGGCCGCTTCCTACACCAATTTCTATTCCCTGTTTATTTCCCGGTATTACTTTTTTAATGGCTTCCAGTTCTGAAGCAAATAGTAATTGGTTTTCTTCAAACCACTTTTCATAATCATTAATGTATTTATCAAAAGGTTTTGTTTTAGCCATCATTTTTATGCTTTTATATCATAAAAAAATATACTATTATAGCCTCACAGATTTTCGTTCAATCTCACTTTCCCATTCATCGGTTGCAAAGGCTACTCTCAATATCATCGAATCCATTAAAATTTATTTTCGCCCAATCTTTGCAATTATCATTTCAGCAGCTTTAATAAGCATTGTTTTCGTAGGAGCACTGGTCAATAATGGGTGCGAACCAATCTGAAATGAAACTAATTCATATACTGTTACTCCTTTTTGAATGGCAAGACTGATAGTGTTAATCATCTCTCCGGCCGATTTGCCACCCCAAATTTCACCTCCCAGGATAGAACCATCGCAAGGCGATGCATAAAGCTTAAGTGTCATAGGTTTAGTTTCTTCAAAACCACCGGGATGCGTATCAAAATCACTAAACTTAGCTGAAATATAATGCACGTTGGCCGCTTGAGCATTGGTATCATTTAAACCAGTGGCCGCCATGGTCATACCATTTATTTCGGTTGAAAAAACAGCTAATGTGCCGGAGAAATTCTTTCGTATTTTTATTTCAAACAGATTATGTCCCAGTACACGAGCTTCAGCAGTTGCTGTAGAAGCTAACATAACATAATCCATACAGCCGGTTAAAAAACCAATGGTTTGAGAACAATCGCCAACAGCACAAACATCTTTTACCTGGGTACGTTCGTAATTATCAACTACAATTGCTCCCATTTTATTTAACTCAAGTCCCGCTTTTTTGGCTAACCCGGAATTAGGTTTATAACCAATAGCCATAATGATAGCATCACAAGCTAATTCCTCTCCGGTACTTAGAGAAACAGTAGAAACTTTACCATTGTCGCCATTAATTTTCTCCACTTTAGTGGATGTTTTTACATCAACGGCAGTACCTTGCAATGCCTCTGTTGCAACTTCGCATAATTCTTTAGAAAATGCTTTGGAAAAGCAACACGCTTCACTTTCTATCAAAGTCACTTTTTTATCCGGCTGCAAAGCAATTTGCTCAGCTACCTCGGCACCAATAAATCCTCCGCCAACAATAACAATATTCTTCTTTGGTTTTATCTCTTCGAAAAGCTGTTTAATATAATTGTAGCTTTTTTTAATATAGAAAACATTTTCCAAATCGTATCCTGGAATAAAAGTCGGGATAACTACTTCTGAACCTGTTGCAAATACAAGCTTCTCGTAAGAAAATTCATTTCCTTTTTCTGTTTTCACAGATTTGTCTTCAAAGTTAACATCCACAACTCTTTCGGTAAGCACCTCACCTCCTGCATCGACAAAAGGTTTTGGGCCCATCACATTCTTATCCACATCGCCCAGTTTATGGAAAATATAAGGGATACCACAAGGTACTAACCCTTTTTCCTCCTCTTTAAACATTAACATCGATTTATCCGGATTTTGCTTTTTGGCAGTTACTCCGGTAATAATTCCGGCCGGCCCGGCTCCGATAATAATAACATCATATTTTTTCATATCATTAAAATTTAGTTAGTTGATTGTTTTTATAGGCTTCATAAGCCTGTTTTACGGTCATATTTCCGGCACCAATAAATATTTCAATACCGGCCTTTTCTAATACAGTGGCAGCATTTCCTCCCGGTCCGTTCCCGGTGATTAATACTTTAGCCCCTAATTCAAAAAGTTTTTGCGATGTTTTGGGGCCCGCACCATGGGCTTCATTTTCAATATCCCGATTATCAAAAGATTCAAACTCATCTTTCTCATCATCATATACTAAAATATATTCGGTTCTTCCAAAACGTGGGTCTATAGTAGAATCCCAATGGGTTCCTTTTGCTGTAAATGCTATTTTCATTGTCTATTTTATTTTTTTATTAAACGTTTAAATTTTCATGATTAACTAATTGCTTAACTTTCGTCCAACTATTTACCATTTTCTCTTTTAATTCGCCTTCATCGAACTCAACAATCGTTTTTCCCAGGGTCATTGCACGTGTAAAATTTTCATCGTAAGGGAAGCTGGCAATATGTTCAATATTTTCATCCCGGAGAAAGTTCATTATTTTATCGGTAATTTCCTGGTTAATATCATATTTATTAATAATACAACCGGCGTTAATCTTAAACTTTTTCACCAGCTCGAAAACTCTCTTTAAATCATGAAATCCGGAAACAGAAGGTTCGGTAACAATAACCGTAAAATCAGCGCCCGAAAGGGAAGAAACCACCGGACAGCCTACCCCGGGAGAGCCATCAATAACGGCAAACTCTTTGTGCTGTTTCTCAGCTATTGCTTTGGCTTCGTTTTTAACTTTTGCAACCAGTTTCCCCGAATTCTCGGCACCAATGCCCAACTTTGCATGAACCATAGTGTTATCAACTTTAGTGGTTGAAATATACCAATCTCCAACATTCTGGTCACGCATTGTAATCGCATCTACCGGGCAAACTTTTTCACAGTAACCACATCCTTCGCAGTCCAGTTTTTTTACCACATGCTGATTGTTAATTACAGGAATTGCATCAAACCGGCATTTTTCAGCACACAAGCCACATTGAGTACATTTTTCCGGATTAATTTCGGCTACAACTCCGCTATAAAAATCTTCTGATTGGGCAAAATCAGGTTTCATCAGTAAATGCATATCCGCTGCATCTACATCACAATCGGCAACGACAACATCCTTTCCTCCTAAGAACCCAAAAGAAGCCGTAACCGATGTTTTCCCTGTTCCTCCTTTGCCTGATATAATAACAATTTCTTTCATCAATCCATCTCCTTTTTAATATAATCACTGATTTTTAAAAGCTCATCCTTAAATTCAGGAACTTGCTCGAAAATCAATTCTCCCCGCGAATATATCTCGGCAATTTGCCTAAGATTAGGAATTTTCGCGATAATCGGAATGTCATTTTCTTTACAGTAATCCATCACTTTTTCATCACCCAATCCCCAACGATTAATTACCACAGCAAATGATTTGCGGAGTTCTTTAACCGTTTCCACGGCAAGTTTTAAATCGTGTAATCCAAAAGGAGTAGGTTCTGTTACCAGGATAATAAAGTCAGCGTCTTTGGTAGCTTCAATTACCGGACAAGATGTGCCGGGTGGAGAGTCATAAATTTTTAAGGTGTTATCATCAAAATTATTTTCGACATATTGAATAGTTTGCCCAATTAACGGCACGGCCTGCTCTTGTCCAATGTCCAGCTGGCTTTCAATAAAATCGATATTATCTCCTGAGTAGTGCTTTAATTTACCCATTCTTTGACTAACCATGGGCAATGAATCGGTAGGGCACAATTCAGAGCATGCATAACAGCTATGGCATAATTCAGGAAAAACCAATATCTGAGGCCCTAATTGAATAATCGCATGAAAGTTGCAGTTTTTCTGGCATTCGCCACAAAGGGTACATGTTTCCTCTTTCCATTCAGGAATCATTTTATATTTGGTTTCCTCATTCTCTAATTTCCCTTTAATAAACAACCCGGAGTTGGGTTCTTCAACATCCAGGTCGGTTAATACAACAGTTTCCGTTTTCGATAAAAAAGCAGCCAGGTTGGCAGACAGGGTTGTTTTTCCTGTACCGCCTTTCCCGCTTGCAATAGCAATTCTCATTCCTTATTTCTTGTTTTAGTGGTCACACAAATTCTGGCCGGTTTGTAACTGATTTTCCAAATAATGTTCAACCAACTCTGTAGGAGTACCTCCCTGAACACCCATCCATACTTCAATATTATTTTGAGCGAATAAATCCTGGGCACGTTGTCCTATTCCTCCTGCAATAATTATATGCACTCCATGGTCGGCTAAAAATTTTGGATACACCCCGGGTTGATGTACCGGAGGCGTAATAAATTCTTGGTTTACAACCTTGTTATCTTCTACATCAACAATGGCAAATTTCTCACAATGCCCAAAATGAGGCGTTATTTGCTCATTTAGGGTTGGAATCGCAAATTTCTTTTTCATGTTTCGTGTTAATTAGTTTTAATACTTATTTATTTTTATTTAACAATTCTTCTCTTATCATCGGGTGTCCGCATTGTGGACATTTTATGGAGGTACACTTAACCCCTTGTTGGTGCAAAATTTTCTCACCGCATTTAGCACAAACACAATATCCTCCGGGCCCAAAGGCTCCGCCTTTATTTCGTCCCTGACGAAGATTGCCTGAGCCACCTCCTTTTCCTTTACCTAATCCTTTTCCTTGATTCATAACTAATCATTTTAAATTTCTTTAAAAAAAGCCATTAGCAAGCTATTTGCATTCATTGTAGCAGATTAACATATTTAAACAAGCTAATGGCTTTTAATCAATCAACTAACCAAGCTTCTTCAATTCAGCTTCCAATCCATTGATTTGATTTTTTAAATCATCAATTTCATCTTCAATGGACCTTTTTCTGTTTTGTTTAGCATTTTCAGTATTTTGGCCAAAGCCAAAATTTGCAAAGCGGGAAAAGCCGCCTCTTCGTCCCTGGCCTCCGCGAAAACCACGTGCCAGTCCTCTGCCGAATGTACCAGTAGCATATCCGGCAAATTCATTACCTGAACAAAAACCCATTCCGCGTCCTGTCATTGAACCTTGTCCTAACGGGCCTGTTCTATCTCCTCCTGGCATAATTACCTCCTCTTTTTTGGTTTCTATTTGTACAACATTTACCATGACCAAATCCACCTGCTAAATTTAAAAGCCGCTTTGAGTGGCAGGATGGGCATTCTAAAACATCATCCTTAAATGTAGTTCTGAACATATGCCCGCAATCTAAACATTTAATAATATTGTTTTTAAAATGAATATTCCCACCTTCAATTTCCAGTATTTTACCGCCAATAATAAAATCAGCGATTTTTTTCCGGGCTATTTCAATAAGCCGGGTAAATGTAGGCCGTGAAATCTCCATTTCTTCCGCTGCCTCTTGCTGCGAAAAACCCATTTGGTCGGCTAAACGAAAAGCCTCGAATTCATCTAACGACAAAATTACAGACTCCAGGTCAGCCCCTTTAACACCAATAGGTTTAAACCTCTTAAAAACCGGTGGCTCAAATACTAATCGATTATTTTTTGGTCTTGGCATATTTTTATAACTAAATTCTGTACAAATATAATGAACATATGTTCATAATGCAAACATTTTTTGTATATATTTGTAAAAAAATTAACCATGGATATTCAAAAACAAAAAATAAAAGCAGAAACCAGGCAGGTTAAGGTTGTATTTAAAAATTTAATAAACGACCATAACACCCTGTTTGGAGGAATTGCCTTACAATGGATGGACGAAGTAGCTTATATAACAGCTACCCGTTTTTGCCGAAAAAAAGTAGTCACCATATCAACAGGGAAAATCAATTTTAAAAAGCCCATTCCGTACGGTACAATTGCTGAACTTATTGGCTCTGTCGAAAAAGCAGGAACGGTAAAACTGGAAATTAATGTGAAGATTTTTATTGAAGAAAAATATTCAGAAAACAGAGAACTAGCTGTTGAAGGTAATTTTATTTTTGCTGCAGTAGATGATAACAATCTTCCGGTAAAACTATTCGATTAACAGGTATATTAAAACAACGAAATGATAGCTAAATTGACAAAACTATTTAACAACTTTACTGATTTATAAATCTACCCTTCACACTAATAAATTACTCCTGAACCAATCAATTCATCTTCATCATACCATGCGGCGAACTGGCCTGGAGCGATTGCCCGCTGTGGCTTCTCAAACAGAATATAAATCCCTTCGGGTTTAACAATCAACGTTGCTCTTTGCAATGGCTGACGATATCTAACTCTAACCAAATATTCGTTGGTATCATTTACGGCTAATTTTAAATCTTCGCGTACCCAATGCACTTCATCCGAAGCAACAAACAGCCCTTTACGATACAATCCCGGATGGTTGTCGCCTTTGCCAACATAAACAATATTCTCATCAACATCTATAGCAATAACATACATGGGTTTGCCCGTACCTCCTATGTTCAAGCCTTTCCGTTGCCCAATAGTATAAAAATGGGCTCCACGATGCTTTGCCAACACTTTTCCATCTTCTCTTTTATATTTATAGGCTTTTGCTATCGCTTTTACATCATCAGAAGTTTCTTTATCAGCATAGTAAGTTTCCGGAATCTCAACAATATCACCCTCTTTAGCCTGTAATTGTTGCTGTAAAAATGTAGGTAAATCCACTTTACCCACAAAACATATTCCCTGCGAATCTTTGCGGGTAGCAGTTGCCAACCCTTGTTCATCGGCAATTTTGCGCACTTCTAATTTTAACAGTTCACCAACAGGAAACAGTGCCCGCGAAATTTGTGACTGACTAAGCTGACACAAAAAGTAACTTTGGTCCTTGTTCGGGTCTTTCCCGGCCAATAACCGGTAAACCGGTTTATTATTTATTATTTTGATTTCTTTTCGGCAGTAATGTCCGGTAGCAACATAATCGGCTCCCAGCTTTAATGCTTCATCAATGAATAAATCAAATTTAATTTCCCGATTACATAATACATCAGGATTAGGCGTACGCCCACGCTCATATTCAGCAAACATATAATCAACTACCCGTTTTCTGTATGGATTGCTCAAATCTACGGTATGTAAAGGGATATCTAATTTTTTACAAACCATTTCAGCAAAAAGCAAATCATCCTCCCACGTGCAATTACTGGTAAGTGTAACGGAAGAATCATCCCAGTTTTTCATAAACAGCCCAGTCACTTCATATCCTTCTTGTTTCAAAAGATATGCAGCAACACTTGAATCCACTCCTCCCGACATTCCTACAACCACTTTTTTCATCACAAACCCTGTTTAAAATTTTCGGATGCAAAGATATTTATTTTGCGATAAACTATCCAAAATTTATCGTTTGATGTTATGTTTAACGACTTGAAAAAATATTTTTATGTGGTTGGAATTGACAGTCAACGAATTCAAATCTGTTGATAAGATAATTCTGATATGGGAAATATTTTAAGTAATTTTATCCTTTAAACAGCAAAAGAAATGTCAAAACTTACCATTTATAAAGCTTCTGCAGGGTCGGGAAAAACATTCAGGTTAACTGCCGAATATTTAAAAATTTTATTTTCCAATCAATGGAATTATAAAAAAATTCTGGCCGTAACTTTTACCAACAAGGCTACAGCCGAAATGAAAAGCCGTATTATTCGTGAGCTTTACAAATTATCCCAAAATGAACCATCACCCTACCTCGAAATCATTCAAAATGATTTAAATATACCTGAAGAATCTATCCGGGAAAAAGCAAAGCAATCATTATCCCTGCTATTGCACGATTATTCTAAATTTTCAGTAAGTACCATTGACAAGTTTTTTCAAAAAATTATCCGCTCCTTTACCCACGAAATAGGAATCCAACCCGGTTATAGCATAGAATTAAATCAATCGGAAATATTATCGCTGGTAATTGACAAACTACTGATGGACATTGGAGATAATAAAGATTTACGGGAGTTAACCTCATCATTAGCTGCAAATAAAATTGAACAAGGGAAAAAATGGGATTTTAAAGAAGATATTTTAAAGCTTGCACATGAAATTTTTAAAGAAGAGTTTAAGGCTTTCGATATTCAGCTTATGAACAAATTCGGAGATAAAGAATTTGTTAAAAATTATATCTCTCAGCTTCAAAATATCATTGCTCAATTTGAAAATCATTTAAAAAAACTTGCCAAAGAAGCGCTTGCACTCATTGAAAAAAACGGGCTGACTACCGATGATTTTAAAAATCGTAAATCTGGTGTTCCAAATTATTTTAATAAAATACATCATCAAAATGTATTTGAGCTAAAACCAAGAACGTTAAAAGGAACAGAAAACTACAAGGAATGGATTAGCCAAAGCAGCCCGAAAAAAGAAATTCTTGAAAATGTTTTGAACAATGGCTTGTTTAAATTATTTACTGAAATGGTAAGCTTTCATCAAAACAACCAGGAGAAATACATTTCGGCCATTGAAATTCGCAAGTTTATCCACACCCTGGGTATTTTAACGGATATCTCCACCAAGCTACACCGCTACTGCGAAGAGCAAAATATTTTCCTCATCTCAGATGCTTCCCAATTGCTTCACGTCATCATCGATAATAATGATGCTCCTTTTATTTACGAAAAAGCAGGAAGTATTTACCGCTTTTTTATGATGGATGAATTTCAGGATACTTCAAAAATCCAGTGGCAGAATTTCAAACCACTCATTGGCAACAGCCTTGCTCAGGGAAATGCCAACCTGGTGGTAGGGGATGTAAAACAATCCATTTACCGTTGGCGTAACAGCGACTGGGAAATATTATCGGACAAAATTGAACAGGACTTTGCACAGTATCAACCCAGGGTAATTCCTCTCAATAGCAACTGGCGGAGTAAAAAAAATATTATCGATTTTAATAATTCGGTGTTTTATTATTCATCCAACATATTGCAGCAATATTTCAATCAGGCATTTGAACAAGCAAGCCACTCCGAAAATCCTTACCAACAAAAAATTACTGAAGCCTACCATGATGTAATCCAGCATACTCCGGCAAAAAATAAAGATGGTGGATATATTTATCATGCTTTCGTTAATGAGGAAGGAGAAAATTCGATAGAGGAAGAAATAATTTCACAGGTAATCCATAAAATTGAATTATTACAAGATAAGGGTTATGCCCTGAAAGATATTGCGATATTGGTCCGTAAAAAAGATGAAGGACAGAAAATTGCCAATGCTCTTATCGATTATAAAAACAATCATTCATCGGAACACAGATATGATTTTATTTCCAACGATTCACTGTTTGTTGCCAATGCTTCAGTTACCCGGTTTATACTGGCTGTTTTGGAGTATCTTTTAAATGATGAAGATGCTATAAACCGCGCATTCTTAGCTTATGAATATCATCAGTACCTCAAAAATGAAAAGGCAGACAGCAATCGCCTACACCACTTATTCAAAAACAATACGAACGAAGTAAAAGCCATTCCTATAGATTCCATTTTCCCGCCCGAATTTAGTGAATCTGCCGAGCAGCTTAAGCAATTGCCTATTTATGAGCTGATTGACAAAATCATTAAAATTTTTAATTTAAACGAAGTACAATCCGAGCTGCCTTACCTTAAAGCTTTTATGGATATGGTACTGGAATTCAGCAAAACAAAAACGGCCGATATTCACTCCTTTATCAGCTGGTGGAATGAAGAAGGCCAAAAAAAGACTCTTTCGGTTTCCGAAAATCAGGATGCAATCCGGATTATAACCATCCATAAGGCCAAAGGACTTGAATTTAAAAATGTGATTATCCCATTCTGTAACTGGAAACTGGACCACAATGCAACACAAACAAATATCCTTTGGTGTAAAACAGATATTGCGCCCTTTAACCAGCTGGATATCATTCCGGTTCAGTACTCTCAAAAATTACTAAATACGGTATTCAAAAATCATTACTTAGATGAAAAATTCCATGTGTTTGTAGATAACCTAAACTTGCTGTATGTTGCGTTTACCCGTGCCGAAGAAAATTTATTTATTTTTTCTCCGGCAAAAGGCCAAAATGACACCTTTAAAGATGTGGGCAGCTTATTAAACTTTACCTATTCCAATTACCAGAATTATAGCAGGGATGGGCAAACCCTTATTGATTTTACCCTAAACCCTGAAAATGATAATATCTTTGAATATGGGACATTGGAAAACAGGGCCGAAGAAAAAAGTACTTTTAATGAGATAAAAATCAAATCGTACGAATCGTATGACATTAAAAATAAGCTCCGGCTAAAATTACATGACCATTCGTTTTTTACCGGCAAAGAAAACGGTGCTTTTCAACGGGTAAACCATGGTAAAGTGATGCACGAAATTTTTGAACACATTCAAACCGAAAGCGATATACCAAAGGCTTTAGAAAGGCTGCTTTTCGAAGGGAAAATATCGCATCAGGAAAAAGAAGAAATTTCCCAAAAAATTAGCGAGGTGTTTAAAAATAACAAACTAATAAGAGACTGGTTTAGTAATCAATGGAACGTAAAAACCGAAGCAGAAATCATATTACCGGGAGGTAAAAAAGCCCGGCCTGACAGGGTGATTTATAATCAGGGAAAAACGGTAGTGATTGATTACAAATTTGGCGAGCAGGAGGAAGAAAAACATAAAAAACAGGTAAAATCCTATATGGAAATGATACAAAAAATGGGCGATACTCATGTAGATGGTTATCTGTGGTATGTGGACTTGGACAGAGTTGTGGCAGTTCAATAGTTCTGAGCTTGCCTGCCGGATGGCAGGTTCTCAGTTTGCAGTTTGCAGTTGAACTCATAACCTTTACCTGCGAATACTAAGCTTTGATAAAAAAATGATTAACGAAAGAAACCGTAAAAAAACAAAGAGTGGTAGAAACGGACAAAATATTTCCCTGGGGACATAACCGAAGGTTTAACGCTTACAGCAACTACTTTAAGCGGACTTTTGGTGAGCGGGTGCAGAAAGTTACCATTGATGCCGGATTTACCTGTCCAAACCGGGACGGAACCAAAGGAAGAGGCGGTTGCACTTATTGCAATAACGATGCATTTAATCCGTCGTACTGTACACCTGACAAATCCATAACCCAACAAATAAACGAAGGCATTGAGTTTCATGAAAAAAGATACCGCAGGTCGAACAAGTTTTTGGCCTATTTTCAGGCCTACTCCAACACCTATGCACCACTGGATAAATTAAAAATTATTTACAACGAGGCATTGAGCGTTCCGGGAATTGCCGGATTAGTGATTGGCACACGCCCGGATTGCATTGACGAGGAGAAACTTGAATATTTCCAACAATTATCGGAGAAATATTATATCATTCTGGAGTATGGCATTGAATCGTGCAACAACGAAACATTAAAACGCGTTAACCGGGGGCATACCTTCGAAGAAGCGGTTGAAGCATTGGAAAAAACTAAAAAATTCGGCATAAAAACAGGGGCTCATTTTATTATCGGACTGCCGGGCGAAACCAAAGAGTATATTTTAAGCCAGGCCAAAACCATTTCGTCGCTGCCACTCGATACGATTAAATTCCACCAGCTGCAGATTATTAAAGGGACAGCTATGGAAAAAGAATATTATACCCATCCGGAAAATTTTACCTTTTTCGAATTATCAGAATATATCGACTTTTTTGTCCGGTTTATTGAAAGATTGAATCCTGATTTTGTGGTGGAACGTTTTGCCGGAGAAGTACCACCGCGCTTTTTAGCCGGACCCGGTTGGGGATTAATCCGTAATGACCAGATGCTGGTAAAATTTGAAAAGAAGCTCAAAGAATTAGATACCTGGCAAGGGAAGTTTTTTGAAAAATAAAAAATTAAATTAAAAACGAATGAACACCTTTTTAAAACATATCGCAGAGGATTTATACAACAGGTATGGAGATAATATCTCCGAGTTGTGTATGGTATTCCCTAACCAAAGAGCAGGTTTGTACTTTAAGAAATATCTGGCCGAATTAACCACAAAACCAATTTGGTCGCCCAAAACAACCACCATTAATGAATTAATGCAGGAAATCTCTGGATTAACAATCGCAGACCCAATTAAAATCCTTTTCGAGCTGTATCAGATTTATAAACAAGCAAAAAAATCGGAAGAACCTTTTGATGATTTTTATTTCTGGGGCGAAATGATGCTAAACGATTTTGATGATATCGATAAATACCTGATAAACCCTGAGGACCTGTTTAAAAACCTTGAGTCGTTAAAATCCATACAAGACCAGTTCTCATACCTTACCGAAAAGCAGATAGAAGCCATCAAACAATTCTGGCAAAGTTTCGACCCGGAAAAACATTCGGCCCACCAACAGGATTTTATTAGTATCTGGAATGTATTACCCGATATTTATAAAAAGTTAAACGAAAGATTAACCTCACTCGGTATTGCTTATGAAGGAATGATTTACCGAAAAGTAGCCAATTTACTAAAGGGAAATGAGGTGATTAACTTCTCACATGAAAAATACATTTTTGCCGGTTTTAATGCCCTGAATCAATGCGAAAAAAAACTTTTCCATTTTTTGCAAAATAATCAGCGGGCTGAATTCTTCTGGGACTATGACCAAAGCTTTATTCAAAATACTCATCACGAAGCAGGATTATTTTTACGCGAAAACATCAAAACATTTAAAACACCACTTAGTTTTTCTAACAAAAATATTTCCAGGTTATCTACAGACCCCAAAAATATTGAAATCATCTCCGTCCCGGGAAATGTAGGGCAGGCAAAAATCATTACAGAAAATTTAAAACAGGCGAATCAGGATATTACCGAATCTCCCGACAACACAGCTATTGTGTTGGCCGATGAAGATTTATTGGTTCCGGTGCTGCAATCCATTCCCAACAGTATTAAAAATGTAAATATCACCATGGGGTATCCGGTAATCAATACGCCTATTTACAGCCTGCTTGAGCATATAATTGAACTCCAGAAAAATGCCCGAAAAAATTCTTTTTATCATAAAGATGTAACCGCTATTCTGAATCATCAATACATCAATAGCTATTTTAACAAAGAAGCCACCAATTTGGTGCAATTCATCCGAACAAATAACCGGATTATGATTGCAAAAGAGGAACTAAACACTTGCGAATTTTTCTCTTTACTGTTCAATAAAATTGACTCATATTCTCAATTATCCGAATATTTTTTAACCATTCTACACCATGTATATCAATCGCTGAGTGATAATAAAATTGAGGATACAATCCACACACCATCGCTTGAAAAAGAATATATTTATCACATCTATCTTTCGATAAACAGGGTAAAAGAGGTGCTTCAGGAACAGCAGGTTGATATCCAAATGGATACTTACATACGGCTTTTACGGAAAATCATCCGCAATCTTCGGATTCCGTTTACCGGAGAGCCTTTATCCGGACTCCAGGTGATGGGAATCCTCGAAACCCGTTTGCTGGATTTCCATCATCTTTTTATCACTTCGGTTAACGAAGGCGTATTCCCAAAAACCGAATCATCATTATCATTTATTCCGTATAATTTACGGCGTGGATTTGGTTTACCCACCATTGAACATCAGGATGCCATTTATGCTTACTACTTTTACCGGTTGATACACCGGGCCCAAGATGTTACGCTGATTTATAACTCGAATACCGACGGGCTCCAAACCGGAGAGATGAGCCGCTTTCTGTACCAGCTAAAATACGAATCTCCATACAATATTACCGAAAAAAGTTTGCGGTATGATATTAACATTAATCAAGCCAAAGAGATACGCATAGAAAAGACTCCTGAAATTCAGAAAATTTTGCGCACTTACCTATCCTCATCCGAAGAAAATAAATATTTATCTCCCAGTGGGTTAAGCAACTATTTACGCTGCAAGCTAAAATTTTATTTCCGGTATGTAGCCGGAATAAAAGAACAGGACGAGGTAACTGAGGAGATTGATGCTCCTTTGTTCGGAAATATTTTGCATGAAGCAATGGATACCCTTTACCAACACTTGAAAGGCAAAACCGTTTTGCCCGAAACCCTTTCGGAGATTTTAAAAGACGGGCGGCAAATAACAGCTTCCATCGACCATGCTTTTAACAAAAACTATTTTAAAAATCATCAAGCCGACTATTCAGGAAAAAATATCATTATCCGCGAAATTATTGAAAAATATGTAAAACAACTGGTCAAGAGAGATGCCGAAATTGCACCATTCAAAATTCTTTCGCTGGAAGATAACTATCAGATTGAAATACCGTTTAACCTGGAGGAAGCCTCTGAGACGGTAAATCTGGGTGGAAAAATTGACCGTGTGGATGAGCTGGATAATCGTATCCGTATTATCGATTATAAAACCGGAAACGATACCCTTGATTATCAAAATATCGAAGCTATTTTCTCCGATAAAAAAACCGGCCAACGTAGTGCTGTGTTTCAAACCTTTTTATATTCCAAATTTTACCAGGACATTAAAAAACCTGAAATGCCTGTTGTTCCCGGCGTATATTCCGTAAAGCATTTATTTGATAATTCTTTTGAATATAAAATATACAATAAAGAAACAAAAAGTTATATAAACCACTATGGTGAAGTAGCTGATGAGTATCTGCAACATCTAACCCATTTAGTGGAAGAAATTTTTAATCCCGAAATTGCTTTTACCCAAACCGAAGAAATTAGTTATTGCAAATACTGCCCATACCGAAAAATCTGCCATCGATAAAACATTCCATTAAAATTTTACTCGCTTTTAATTTTTTTGTAATTTAACCGGTTGTTAAAATCTTAAAAACACAGCGATATGGTAGCAAAAAGTAAAAAATCAAAAGGCAAAATCGGGATATTAACTGGTGGTGGTGATGTTCCGGGATTAAATCCGGCTATAAGAGCGGTTACTATTAGAGCTTTACGCGAAGGTTATGAGGTGATAGGCATCCGCCGTGGCTGGATGGGCCTTGTTGACATGATACGAGACAAGAACGCCGACAATTCAGCATGTATTGAGGTGTTAACCGAAACAAGAGTGAACAGAGCGGCCCGAACAGGGGGAACATTCCTGCACTCATCAAGAACTAATCCAAGCCGTGTTGCCCGCTGGAACGTTCCCGAACATTTAAAAGATAAATATAACGAACCGGTAAACGACCTGACCAAAGAAGTGCTCAAAAACCTCGATTTTTTGGGTGTTGAATATCTTATTCCTATTGGTGGTGATGATACGTTAAGCTACGCTGTAAGGCTTTACCGCGAAGGTTTTAAGGTAGTTGCCATTCCAAAAACCATGGATAATGACGTACCCGGCACTGACTACTGCATTGGGTTTAGTACCTGCGTTACACGCACTATTCAAATGACAAACAACTTGCGAACCAGCGCAGGCTCACATGAAAGAATTATGGTGCTCGAAGTATTTGGCCGCTATGCGGGATTTACGGCTATGTTACCAACTATGGCAGGAGCCGCCAATCGATGCGTAATTCCTGAATATAAATTTAATATCGAAAAACTAACCGAATTGCTTATTGAAGACCGCGCCAATAACCCCAGTAAATACTCTGTGGTGTTAGTATCCGAAGGTGCTATGTTCGAAGGGAGCGAAATGATTTTTGAGAATGATGCAAAAGATGCATATGGACATGCTAAGCTTGGAGGAATAGGAGATTTGGTTTCGGCGAAAATTAAAGAATATTCGGCCAATTGCTGTAAAGGAAGGCCTATTGGCGTCATTAACCAAAAACTGGGCTACCTGGTACGTGGCGGCGACCCCGATGCCATTGACTCAATTGTTCCGATGGCTTATGGAAATTTAGCATTGGACTTAGTTCTGCAGGGAATCCATGGCCGTTTGGTTGCGTTAAAAAACGGCCGCTACGACAACCTTCCAATTGAAGTGGTAGTTGGTTCAAAAAAATTAGTCAACCTGAAAAAATATTACAATACCGAACGGCTAAGGCCTTTTTATAAAAGTTTCGAGATGCAGCCATTGTTTATTATGACCAGTGAGTAAGATAACTTCAATTAATTTTAATCATCTTCACCGCTAACCGGCCAGCCGGTTTAACAGCCGTGGTTGGCAGGCTGTGAAGACAAGATGCTAAGGAATTTTTTGTGTTCCCTGAATTCATAAAATAGTGAATTGGGTTATTGGGTTGAGCTGATTACTACTGCTACGGTTTATTGTTACCTGCCATTCGGCAGGCAGGGCTGGCAGGTTTGTGTTACAAAAAAAGCCTTGTTTAACTTACGGATATTAGGTATGAAAAAACCCCATGGTTTAAATGGGGCTCTCAGAATGATTTATTTTCTTCTTATCTCCCCAATTGTTGTTTCACAATCTTAGCCACATATTTTCCTATAACGTCGAACTCAATATTAACAACCGTTCCCTTTTTAATTTGATGGAAATTTGTTACCTCATAAGTGAATGGAATAATAGCCACTTCAAACGTTTTTTCTTTGGAGTTAACCACGGTTAAGCTTACCCCATTTACCGATACAGACCCTTTTTCAACGGTAATGTAGTCTTCTTGCGAAGGATCGTATTCAAAGGTATAATACCAGCTACCATCGGCTTCGCGGACATTGGTACAAACAGCCGTTTGGTCAACATGGCCTTGAACTAAGTGTCCGTCGAGAAAGGAATCAATTTTCATGCTGCGTTCAAGATTTACCTTATCGCCCAATGCTAATAAACCCAGATTGGATTTATCGAGTGTTTCCTGAATAGCAGTAACCGTAAACGTTTTATTTTCTTTGTCCACTTTTACAACGGTTAAACAAACACCATTATGTGAAACACTCTGATCAATTTTTAGTTGGTCTGCAAACGAACATTGCATGGTAATATGTAAGTTTCCTTTTTCTTTCTCTAATTTTACCACTTTTGCCGCTTCTTCAATAATTCCTGAAAACATAATCTTTATTTTTAATGATTTTTATTTTTTTGCGAATTTATGAAGTTTTACCCTATTGACAAAGTTAATTGTAAATTATCATGCAACGGCTAAAATCCGCATGTCTTTTACGAGTTTCACAACGTATCACAAAGTTAATGCACAAAGTACCACAAAGTTTGGGTAATCTTTTGAGGAGCCCTGCCTGCTGGCAGGTTTGTGTTACAACAAAAGCCTTGTTTAACTTACGGATATTAGGCAACGGCTAAAGTTGCTATACTGACTTTTGTATCAGGGGCCTCCAATACGGTGTTGGCACAAGCTTCCAGCGTAGATCCGGTAGTTACAACATCATCAACCAATAGAATATGTTTATTTCTAAATCGCTCGGGTTCTTTGATATCGAAAATTTTTTCTACATTTTCCCAGCGATCGAACCTCGATTTACGGGTTTGTGTAGTTGTGGCTACGGTTCGGATCAACGTTTGGGTATCTACCTCTTTTTCTAAGGATTCGGATAGCCCGCGGGCAATAAATTCGCTTTGATTATAGCCTCGTTTTTTAAGTTTCGATTTGTGCAAAGGAACAGGAACAATCAGATCCACTTGATTAAACACACTGTCTTTTAATTGTGATCCAAAATATCGTCCCAAGATAAAGCCAATCTCCTTGCAGCCATGATACTTAAATTTATGCATCATTTTTTGATATTTGCTCCCCTTGTGATAAAAATAAAATGCTGTGGCATATTCTATCTTTGTCCTCCCCCAAAATAATTGCGAAACAGGGTTTTCTATGTCGTGATGAAAATTTGTTTTAGGCAGGTTATATAAGCACGAAGTACAAATAAATTTTTCCTGCGACACGAGGTGATTATTACAAACTACGCATAAGTTAGGATATATAAGATTAAAAAAATCTTTAAGGGGTTCAAAAGATATTTTCATAATTTATTGTAAATCTTTATTCTAAATTAATAAATTTTTTTAAATAATAAATCAAAACATTCTATATTTTAGGAAAAAATATCTTTTAAAACTTTTCCTGCATATTTTTGTTTTTTGAGTTGTGCATCTTTATTTTAGTAGTAAAATATAAGCATGGAACGAGAAATATACAGCACCAAACGCAAAGCACTGTTACTAAACTTAGATACAGGTATTTATGGCTCAATAGCAGAAATTGGAGGAGGGCAGGAGGTTGCCCGTGCTTTTTTTCAAGCGGGTGGTGCTTCAGGGACCATTGCAAAAACCATATCAGCTTATGATAAAACATTTAGCGATCATTTTTATAACAATGGAAAGAGTGGCCGATATGTGAGTCTTAACAGACTCGAAAAAATGCTTGATGAAGAATATAACGAGTTAAAAACAATTCTACACGATAAACGTAATGCACAAGTCCACTTTTTTTCATTTGCGAACACGGTTGAAACCATCAATTTTCAAAAGTCAAATCAAGGGCATGGCTGGATAGGGATAAAATTTGAATTAACCCATCCTGGCCAGCCGAATGAGGTTGTAATCCATGTACGGTTGCTTGAAAATGATGCTGTTCTTCAGCAATACACACTAGGAACAATAGGGGTAAATTTAATTTTTGCCTGTTATCATTACACTGATAATCCGAATCTGTTTTTACAATCGTTATTGGATAATTTGGATACCGACAGGATAGAGATAACCATGGCTCGGATGAGAGGCCCTGATTTATCATATATTGACAATCGATTGTTGTGCGTTCAGTTGGTAAAAAACGGAATGACTCCGGCGGTAATGTTTGATCGATACGGAAATGTTCATCAACCCGGAGATTTTTTATATAAAAAAAATGCATTGGTCTTGCGAGGGCGCTT
Source organism: Bacteroidales bacterium (assembly GCA_030156305.1). GTDB lineage: Bacteria > Bacteroidota > Bacteroidia > Bacteroidales > UBA12077 > UBA12077. The sequence continues at coordinate 23,087 of JASGMZ010000006.1, forward strand.
CCGGCCCATAACCTATGTAGGTTTTGATATTTTAAAAACATCCTATGCCTTATTTAAAGAAGACAAAAACTTTTCTCCGGAAAACACCCTCCAGATTTGTGAAATTACATTAAACAACCTTTTAGAAGAAGGAGAAATTAACGAGCGAGATTTCTTAGACCGCGTGGATATTCTAAATGGAATGGGACAGAATGTTTTAGTGTCTAGTTTTGAAGAATTTTATAAGTTAGTTGATTATTTTAGTCGATTTAAAATACATAATCTGCGGGTGATTTTAGGTGTACCTACCTTTAAAAAAGTGTTAGAAAAAAAATATTATACTCATTTACGGGGTGGCATATTAGAAGCAATGGGCCGAATGTTCCCTGGCCATACACGATTTTATATTTATCCGGCGTTGGACAGGAATACAGGAAAAGTACTTCTCGTAGATGACGTAGAAATGGAACCCGACGTTAAACATATTTTTAATTATTTGGTTGATAACCGAAAAATACGCAATCTGCGTCAGGCAAAAACGAAATGGTTATCCATCGATCCACGCGAAGTAATTCGATTAATTGAAGCCAATGATAATCGTTGGGAAAAAATGGTTCCCAAATATGTGGCGAAACAAATTAAAACCAAAAAAATTTTTGGGTATAAGGGCTAAAATAATAATCTTTTGATTAATCTCTTAGCAAATCTTCTGTAACCCATTCTACCTCTATTCCCAGCATTGAAAAGGTGAAGTATAAAAGGTTTTTAATCCCCCCACTAAAATCATATCATTACCCATAGTAACGGTTTCGTTTACACGAAATTCAGATTTGGTGCTACGCACCATCCGAATTCTTAGTTGTTATGGGCTGGCTTTATTCTGTTATAAATTCATCTGTCAATTCATCCAAATAAGTCAATCTCATATTTAATGATTTCACAAAATCAATTTCAGAATTTCTTGGCTTTGAACCAATCACAATTTCCAAATTTGCATTTTTTTGATTGAAATATTGATATTCTAATAATTGTCCGACCGCAATACGAATGGCATATTTACTATCCATATTCTGAGTTGGTTTAATTTCACAATAATACAAATCTTTTCCAAGAGTATATTGTACATCAATGTAGTCCTTGTTTTCCACATAGCTAACACCCTTTTTTGAAAGATATTTTACAAAAAGTGCTTGCAGTTTTGCGTGTAAGGGTTCAATATTCCTTTGTCCTTTAATCCAATAAGAAAAAGATTTAGTAGTTGGGGCATTTGCACCACTACCAGAATACTTCTTTCTTAGTTTTGCATTTGAACTAACCTTCGTTGTATTATCAATCCAATCAGTGTCAAATTCACCAGTTGTCAACCAATCAATAATATCTGGTTTTTCTGATAAATGTTTTGATAATATCTGCAAAATTTGTTGTGGTAATACTCGTTGATAACTTCCGTGCATAGAAATCAACTTGTCTTTGTCTGTAAAATCATGCGGATTAAGTAATATTGGATTTTCAAACCAATAATAATTATCAATCGGACATTTCCATTGAACCCATGTATAATTCTTTTTCCAATGTTCAAGAAAATTTTCTTTATCATTATCGAAAGCTCTTTTAACTGAAACTTGTTGCCATACTTGATTATAGTTATCATAAGTATTTAGTTCATCTGCAATTAATTTTCTTTCGTCATCCTCGTTGTGATACACATTTGTTGCAATGCCAACAGCGTATTGATTTTTTTCAAATGAGGCAATCATTACTATACATAAATTACCGTCGCTGGAATATTCCAGTAATTTGGGTTTACTCTCCGTATGAAAGACTTTATATTTTCTCCAAATCCATTTATTATCATTATTCCACTCTTCGTGTCCATATCCATAATCTTTTGAAAATCCTCCAGCACTTACAAAACCAGATGGACCTTTGTAGTTATTAGTATTCCACATTATTGGTTTTAAAACACAGGTCTTTGTATTTTGAACAGTAGTTTCTGGAATCCCTGTTTCAACTGATTTATAAATTGGCAACATATTGTCAAAAGTATTGAGGATTACCCCATAATCAAGTTTATCTACCTCTACTAACTTTCCAAAAAAGATAAAAGTCCCAATTTGAATAAGGTCTGAACTTATTTTTCTAAAATCAAATATTTCACTCCTTTCTCCATTTTGCCAATACCACATCTTATAATCCGAAAAAAGTCCTGGACTTTCTTCATATAAAGTGTTAAGTTTTTTAATCTTTGGTTTTAGAAGATTAATATCAGGTAATGTTTGACTTGTTTCAAGTGAGAATGCTAATCCAAATCTAAAACCTTCATCCTCAAATCCGATATTATACTGAATTTCAGACCTTCCTCCATAATGAAAAGCCCAATCTTTTGTCATAGTGTTTGAGTCGTCAACAAAAATATTGCTATTAGCTTTCTTTTTTAATCCTTTTAATTTCTTTCTAATATCTTGAAGTTTTCCAATTTCAAAATCTTTGGATTTTTGATTAATCTGATTCGCAATACTTTTTAAACTGTTACTCATAATTGTTTTTTTATTGGTTTAATATATGCAGGATGTTTTTTTAAGCTTGCCCATAACGGCAGTATGTCTAAAAACCGATTTTATTTAAAATATTAAATCAAATATAATAAAATTTCAGATATTTAAGTCAGTTTTATATTAGTTTTAAAAATCTGTCAACGTTTGATGGTATGGTGTCGTGCGAGATTACGAGGCAATTTTCTATCAGTTTATACTGACCTTTTTTACGAGCCACAAACCTTCGAAAACCGCTGAAACCCGCATGCACTATACCATGTGTTGGGCGTATGTAGCTTTTTAACTTATTATTATTTCTCAGTCCCTATAAAAATTAAGAGACATCGAAGACAATTTTGCCCTCAATCTCAGCATTTTCAATTTTATAATGAACTTCAATTACTTTATCTAATGTGAAATGATTTGCAATTTCAGGCTTAATATCACCATTTTCTAACAATTGAAATAAATTAATTAAATCTTCTTTAAACCATTCAGGATGCTTTTCCCGTAATCCGCCAATAGAATAAAAAGATGACTTTCTACTGTTAGGTAAAATGTTCCATAATAATATTTTCATAAACTCAAATGGTATATTACCACCTTTACCCATAACTGCATTGTAAAATCCAAATGCAACCAATATTCCTCCAGGTTTTAGAGTTTTAAATGATTTTTTAAAATTTTCACCACCAATGGGGTCAAAAACAGCATCAACACCTTCACTTGACAATTCATGAACGCGCTTCACAAAATCCTCGCTTTTATAGTCTATCGGTATTCCACCATACTTAGTTACAATGGCATGTTTTGACTTAGAAGCTGTTCCATACATTTTAAGGTTAAGAAGTTTGCCTAATTGTAGCATGGCTATTCCTACTGCACCGGCAGCACCATGAATAAGAATAGTTTTCCCCTCTGAAATTTTGGCGATTCGATGCAACATTTGGTAAGCTGTCATATATGAGAGAATCAAAGTAACAGCTTCTGAGGAATCAATATTGTCAGGTACGAGAGTTAATTTTTTCTCAGATAGACAAATATATTCAGAATACGCTCCAATTACTGTCATATCTGCAACTTTGTCACCAACCTGAAATTCTGTTGAACCTTCGCCCAATTTATCTACAAAACCAACCATATCGTATCCAGGAGTAAAAGGTGGTTTGTCCTTAACATCAGGATATTTACCTTTGCGTATCATAACATCGGTAAAATTTGCACTTGTTTTCAAAACTTTAATTCTCACCTCACCCAGCTTAGGTTCGGGTAAAGTTTTTTCTTCAATTAACTGCATAACTTCTGGTTCTCCAAAATCTGTTATGATTATACGCTTATAACTCATAAAGCCTCTTTTTTAATAATTTATGTATCATCTAATTTGTCAGTAAAGTCATCTTGCTATTACGCCCAACGGCAGTCTGTCTAAAAACCGATTTTATTTAAAATATTAAATTAAATATAGTCAATTTTCAGGTATTTAAGTCAGTTTTATACCGGATTTAAAAATCTGTCAACGTTTGATGGTATGGTGTCGTGCGAGATTTTAGCACTACATTTCTGTCCGCCGTTACTGAATTTAAAAATAGTAAAAAAGTTTCATAAAACCACTTCAACCCGCATTTTTTTTTGATGCCGTGTTATCCAAATGGTGAAGTATAAAAGGTTTTTACCCCCCCACTAAAATCATATCATTACCCATAATAACGGTTCGTTCAACACGGAATTCAGATTTGGTGCTGCGCACCCTGTCTGCCGAATTTACCCGCCGGAGGAGGGTTTACTCGTCTCGCCTCAGGCGAGAGGACAGGCAGGCATCCGAATTCTTAGTTGTTATCGGTTGTGTTTCATTCATTTGTCAAACGTTTTTCACTAAAAACTGAATTATTTTTTCTTTCCTTTTTTGGATTAAATCTCTTGTCCAAGTCGGATTATCTTTTGTCATTTCTTGAATTTCTCTCTGTTGACGCAAGTAAGTATAACTTGCTCTTTTTTCCGCAAATGGTTTGTTACCAACTGAACAGTTATGTGATTTTGAAAGCAATAAATAGTTTCCTAAACAGTTGATATATTGGTTTATAAATTCTTCATCATAAGTATCGTACCCAGCTTCGGGATTTTCTGTCTGAGGAGCAATATGCTCTAATTCAGGACTAATTATTTTATCAAATCTTGTAGGCGAGTAACCGCTTTTTCCTTGTGATTCAAGATAATTTTCATATTTCCATAACAAGAATTTTGCTGTCAAGTGGTTAATTCCACCCTGTAAAGCTCTTTCCAATTCTCTGTTGTTCCAATAAGCCCACCACCATGAGTCTGAATCTACATTCTTCATCCATTCAATTCGGTCAATGATTGGTTTTATTGTTAAATTATCTTCTGTGAATTTTTGGTAAACATCATTCAGTCGCGAAGTTATATCTGCTCTCGTTCCAATTAATCTGTGGCGAAGTACCATTGACTCCAACTTTTGGCAAAGTTGATTGATTTGATTCAAAGGCAAACCAAATTTGTATGCCTTAATTATAAAAGGCATTGCAATGCCAATTCCGCCAAGTGTAACAAGAGAGTGGATTTCGATATTTTCTCTTTCATCTTTACCAAAAAAGGATGTCAAATGCTCAAAACTTATTGCAAGAGATTGAGTAAAGGACTTAATAAATGGAATTGGATTTTCGTCGGTTAATAATTTGTTAATTTTATCAACTGCATTTGTTTCCCAAAGTGAGTTGAAATGAACCCGAAGCGTATAGACCAAAACATCATCTTCATTAATACGATATTCTATTGATGAAATAGACTTATAAATCTTTTCAAATCGGTTTTTTATTTCTTCAATTAAGCTTTCTTTTTCCTCACCTCCGTATAGATGGACATTAAACATAAATTGAGCTTTAATTATTTCTAAGTTAGAAGGTTTTTTCCCTCTGTTATTTTGAAAAATAAACATTTGGATCGCTTCAGATTCATCTTTAACAGGATGAGTTGTACAAGAAGCATTCTGGACTGTGTCTAACATTTTTATCAAATAAGATTCGTCTTTATCTGCTAAATGTAAATTGAAAAAGTCAAAAGCAATTACTATCCGTCTTGCAGATTCTGTTTCAAGTCCATTTTTGTCTTTCTTAATCTGGTCAATTACATAATCTTTGAAAAGTTGTTTATCATAATCAACGGTTTCAAAACGATACGTGGATTTTCGCTTTATTATATCTTCATAAGTTTCTTCTTCTTTCTCCGATAAAGGTCTAACTTGTAGAATCTTATTAAATAAAGCTGATAAGAAAATGACGATTGTTGTCAATCTTTGCTGACCGTCAATTACGCCAAATTTATTTTCCGATTTTTCTTCAAAGAGAAAATGCCCGAAATAGTATCTTGATTTTGTTGTGCTTCGATTATAGTCTTCTAAGTCAGACAAAAATGTATTTATCTGTTTGGGTAAATTTGATTTTTCAAGTTCTGTGTCCCAAGTATAAGCTCTTTGATAGGCTGGGACGAAAATTTGATTACCTGCCAACATTTGTTTTATTGTAGTTGATGCTTCCATTTATTAAGTTGTTTAAGTTGTTTATTTACTCCATTAGATTTTCAGCTTCCCAAGTGTCTAATGCAAATATCAAAATTAGATCCGCCAAATTATGTCGTTATTGTTTTGCATTGTCGTTTTTTCACATTGCAGGTAACGGCAGTCTGTCTAAAAACCGATTTTATTTAAATATTAAATCAAATATAGTCAATTTTCAAGTATTTAAGTCAGTTTTATACCAGTTTTAAAAATCTGTCAACGTTTGATGGTATGGTGTCGTGCGAGATTTTAGCACTACATTTCTGTCCGCCGTTACTGAGTTTAAAAATAGTAAAAAAGTGTCATAAAACCACTTTAACCCACATTTCTTTTGATGCCGTGTTATGCCCAGTTATATTTTATCAATCCACTGGTTCTGCAATTAAATTGATTGAATCATAGAATTCTTCAAAGGATCCACATTTAAATATTTTCTCCTTTACTTTCTTAATTTCTCCGAAATTACTCCATTCTTTTAAGTTAGATTTTTCAATTTTATAATCCTTAAATCGATAATAAATAAAATTTAAAATCTCTTTCCAGGAAATTATTGGTATTTTCTCATATGGAACAATACTACTCTCATTAAAATCTCCAATGGCAATAAATGTTATATAATTCTTATAAATATTGCAAAAACCTTTTTTTTGTAAGGAAAAAACAACTTTTTGTATTTTTTTATGGCTTATACAACCAACAGATAATAATAATTGAATTAATGTGTTTTTAGATTCATCAGTCCAAGTTTTGTTTATTTTTGGTGTACTTTTCTTAATTTCAGCTAAACATATAAATATCTTGCCTTTGGGATAGTATTGAAAAAGTTTTGAATTTTCATCATCTTTCATCCAATTATCGTTGTTCTCAAATAACTCCTTTCTATGCATGAATCTAACACCTATATAATCTATATCAGTAGCATGATCTGAACTTTGTAATTGACGATGAATGATATAACTATCGTTTCCGAGAAATCCATTTAGTCTGAAATACCAATAAGCTAATTTTTCAGTATTAATATCCATGGTCCTGTTTTTAACAACTATAAATAAATAATTATCCAATAAAAATCAATCAATCATTTTCGAATTTTTTTTATAATTGGGCATAACGGCAGTCTGTCTAAAAACTGATTTTATTTAAAATATTAAATCAAATATAGTCAATTTTCAGGTATTTAATACCAAGTTGCGTTAAATCATGCAATATTAAATATATTTATTTTAATTT
>JASGMZ010000159.1 GCA_030156305.1 Bacteroidales bacterium
ATTTTTAAAATTATTTAGTTACTCAAATATATTATTTTTCATTGAGAGAATCAATTTTAACGTTATCAATTTTATTTTTTGTAATCTTGTAAATGAAACGCAACCCTGATTTTATTTTAATCATCTGGAATTATATAGCTTATTTTAAACCAAATTATGTTATAATATGAAGTTTTTTCAAACACTTTCCCGAATTATTTTGCTTACCGGGTTTCTTATTACCTTTTTTTCTGTTCAAAATATTTTAGCACAGGAAAATAAACAACAGGATGTGGTTTATTTAAAAAATGGTACTGTACTACATGGTAAAATTGTGGAAATTGAAGCAAACAAAACAATTACATTCATTAGCAATTGTGGAGATAAATGGGTTATTAATCAATCGGAAATTGAAGAAATTAAAAAAAAGGACATTTCAAGTAATCCCTATTTAAATTTATCTTCTCCGTTCATTGAATATAAAACGGAAGGTTTTTATTCGAAATTAAATGTTGGGTTTTTATTTTCCGGAAATATTGATACTCCTTTTCCGCCGTTGAGTTTAATATTATTAGGTGGATACGATTTTAAAAATAAATTCTCTGTGGGTGGCGGGGTAGGTTTAGATTTATTAAATGAGGCTTATATGCCCGTAGTAGCCGATTTAAAATATAATTTTACATCAGGGAAAATAAACCATTATATTTATTTTCAAGGAGGATATATTGTTCCATTAGAAACACCGGATCCTTATGATTATGATTATTCTTCCGATTATCTCTCGGATATATCTTCAGATGGGGGATATTTAATCAATCCTGGACTTGGATTAAAACTTTTTATCAATGAAAAAAATGCTTTTTCGTTTGGTATTGGTTATAAATATATCCATATAAATCATAGCTATAAAGAACAAAACGGACAAACCATTGACCGGGTAATTAAATATAACAGGGTGGTATTAAGTTTTGGATATCATTTTATGTAAAAATCTGGATTCCTCGTATTAAAAAAATAAGTACCTTGTGAATAAATAGGAACTAATTTTTGATAACTTTTTAAACTTTATGTAGAAGTATTTTTTTATTTTCAGGTAACTTCAACAAAAAATTCATTGCTTTATATGGTATACAGAAAACATATAATAATATTGGTGTTTGTATTAATTGTTACACTCATTTTTAGTTGTAAAAGAAAAGATAAAGTAATTCTTAATCAAGCGGCCTGGTCATCAAAAGATCCTATTGCAATTCCTTTTGCACAACGTAATAATCAAAAAAATACAGGGAATTTGGTATTTAATCCTTCCTTTGAAACAGGGAAAATATATTACGAAAAGAGTAATATAAAATCATTTGACGTTACTGGTTGGAAAAAAACCGGCGAGAATGTTCAATGGGTTGATATTTCAATAAATTCGTTTACGGATGATGAAGTTTTTGATGGAACTCATGCCATAAAAGTTTTCAGATCAAAAACCGACGAAACAGAAGACTTAGGTGTTGGAATTATAAGCGATTACATTAAAGTAATCCCGGGCAATTATTCGTTAAGTATGTATTTAAAGCTTGAAAATATTTGTCCAAACAGAGCCCGCTTAGGGACTAAATTACATGATGCCGTTAATATCCGGTTACAATTTTTTGATAAAAATAAAATAGAAATTTCAGGCGATGAATATGATCCGTTTCGACATACTAAAATCGATAATGCTTTTAAATCTTTAAATTTTACCAATTACTGGAACATTAGTCGGTTTGGTTGGGGAAAAGTAAATGCTCAATCGGCTAAATACCCTTTTATAAATGGAGATATTCCTGATGAGACTAGGTATGTGAAAATTTTTGTTGGTTTAAAAGGAACAGGAACTATGTGGGTGGATAAAGTAAATTTTAACTATACTAACCAAAATTTTACATTTCTTGAACGAATGAACCCTTATTTTGATTCTTCATTTACCGCTTATGAGCTTTTATTTCCACAACCTAAGTATATTAAAAAATTAGAACCTTCCACATTTTATACAAATGAAAGGTTTCCTATTATTATAGTTCCCAACAATTCTAAACAAAAAACGCTATCAGCCGCAAAAAAAATAAAAGAGGCTTTCGACGATATTTTTTCACATTCATTGAAAAACTACTCCTCAAAAAAAGTTAGAATTGTAACAAATATCAATGAAAATGAAATTGATGAAAATAATTTTATTGTTTCATTAGGAAACACATCTCTTTTTAATACTTATCAGAATTTGATGCCAGACTCTTCAATTAAAGATAAAGAACAAGGATATTTTATTTCTCAATTACAAGAAATACCAAATATTGTTTTTCTTTGGGGCAACGACGACGAAGGAATTTACAATGCAGCCCTTACCTTTAATCAGTTATTAGATGAAAAAGAATTTTTATTCAACAGTGCTGTTATAATTGACTATCCTGATTTTGTCCAACGGGGGTTTCTATTACATGAATATGGTGGCACACTTACTCAAATGAAAAAGAATATTCAATATTTTTCCGACCATAAATTGAATCATGCATATTTTGAGGTTTATGATGAAAATTCAAAATATTATCCTTTCCAAAAAATTTCACCCGAATTTTTTAATGGACAAATTAGTGTAATGATTGATTTGCTAAAATTTAATTATCCCAATCCTTTAGAAATCGATTATTCATTAAAACAAAATGATTTTCGACAAAAAACAACATTCATTGTAAATAAAATCTCTGCGTTAACTCATCCTGGCCTGGAAAATATTTTAATAAAAGGAGATTATTTTCAGACATATAATTCTTCAAATCCTGAATGGATAAAATTTTATACCCATGAAGATATTTCTATAAACCTTCAAAAGTATCATATTGATTTATTGAAGAAGCTAACGAAAATCTTAAAAGTAAATCTTGAATTTATGCCACCCTGGAGCCGGTTAGACTTTATTAATATGGGAATGGGACAAGCTGAATTTTATTATCGTGATTTAACAAGAAATATTACAAGCAATATTACAAGCAATATACCTGTTTACTGGACAGGTGGAAGCTATTGTTCTCCATCTATTGATTATGCCGAATGGTTCAGAATGAACAAATTAGTTAAGGCAAACCCCGTGCTGTTTGATAATAGTTTGAATTATAGTTTGTTAAGATTTAAGGATCAGGAGGCAAAATCTTATTATGTTGGTAAAATGAGGACGCTCTCCTTATTTGAACCCTTAAAAGCGGATTATCCTGACCATTTTTATCAATTAAATAACAGCGGTAAGATTGTTTTAAATATTGATTCTTTTACTAAATTAAACATTATAAAAACACTTACAGCAGCTAATTATTATTGGAATACTGAAGATTATAATGCAGATAAAACAATTTGGAAATTATTGGTTAAATATTATGGGCAGGAAAACGCTAAAAATTTAGTTTATTTTAATGATGCTTATTTCGGATTAAAAGAGTTAACCCAAAAAATTAAAAATAATGGGGTAAATAATAAAAATTCGCATATTGCAAATCAATTTTTGGAAGATCTAAATTATTATTCCGGATTATTAGAAAAAGAGATGGACGATAAGGAACTTGTGGATGAATTAATCCAATTAAAGTATGAGTTAGTGAATGATTATCAATCATTTTTATCAACGCAAAATTATTAAACAAAAAATAAAAACAGATTCACTTATTTCCATACAAAAATTAGTAGTTTTACAGCCATAATTTTAAAGAGTGTATGAAGGAAGAATTTGAAAATTTTTTTAGTGATGAATATGAATATAACGAATTAGTGAATCGTTATGAGGATATGATAAAAAACAAACATCAATATTTTTTTGATGTTTATGAATTTGAAAATATTATTGACTATTATATTGAAACCGATAAAACAAATGATGCATTAAATGTTGTAAAATTTGCCAGCAAACAGCATCCGGGATCTATTGCTATTCAATTAAAAAAAGCCCAGGTATATATCGATAAAGGATTTACAGCTCAAGCATTGCGTATTATTAAAGAGATAGAACAAATTGAGGCAACCAATCCTGAAATATTTTTACTTGAAGGAAATGCATACAATGCTCTTGAACAATACAATGATGCTGAGAAAGCATTTGATAAAGCAATAGAATATGCATTTGAAGAAGATAAGGTTGATACGCTTAATACTATTGCTCAAGATTTTGAGCAGATTGGGAAATATACGATAGCTTTAAAATATTTACATAAGGCTTTTAAACTGGAGCCTTCTAATATCATGTTTTTATATGATATTGCTTATTGCTACGAAAAAGCAGGAGAAATTCAACAAAGTTTAAAATTTTATCATCAATATCTTGATAAAGAACCCTTCTCTGAAAACGCATGGTATAATTTTGGTATTTTATATGCAAAAGCCGAAAACTATAAAAAAGCCATTGATGCTTTTGAATATGCCATAGCCATTAACCAGGATTTCTCCCTGGCTTATTATAGCCTTGCAAATGCTTTATCAGCAGACGAACAATACTATCAAGCAATACTAAATTACCAGGAGTTTATTGATATTGATGACGATAGCCCGGAAGTTTATACTTACATTGGCAATTGTTACGAAAATTTAGACCAAATGGATTTGGCATTAAAATATTACGATAAAGCTTTAGGTATTGACAAGTCCTTTGCCGATGCTATTTCTGGTAAAGCCAGTGTAATGTTTCAAATACAAAAATACGATATAGCACTAAATTTAATTAAAAAAGCTTTGATTATTGATCAAAGTAACCCTGATTATTATTACCTTTTGGGTAATATTTTCAATGAGTTGGAGAAGAAGAATTTTGCTTTAAAAGCTTTTCAAAAAGCTTATGATATTGACACAACAGAACCCGATTTTATTTTAGCGCTTAGTGATGCTTACATATTTTATAAAAATTATGATAAAGCAATAAAGATCTTAAACCAAGGGATTAAAGACAATAAGAAAAACGCAATATTATATTACAGGTTGGCTGGTTGTTATTTATTGGCAAGAAATCCGGAACTGGCAGGAAAGTTTTTTGAAAAAGGATTAAAACTAAATTCTATTTTTTATTTTGAAATATTTGCTGTTTATCCTGAAGCCAATGAAAATACACTGATCAATAAATTATTAAATAAATATGTATTAACAAGAAAAAATAGTTAAAAACCCTTAACTAAACATGAATAAATTATCTTAAAAACGAAATCATAATTTATTAAAAATTAGTTTTCGTTTTTTTTTAATCTTAAAATATGCATTCAAAAATTATTCATCATTTATTATTCTTTTTCAAAGGTTTTGCCATGGGAGCTGCTAATGTCATTCCCGGTGTTTCGGGTGGTACAATAGCGCTTATTACAGGAATTTTTGAACGGTTAATTGATGCTATAAAATCATTCAATGGAACCGCTTTCCGGTTATTAATAAAAGGAAAAATTAAAGAATTTATCCAATATACTGATTTGTTTTTTTTACTTTCTGTATTTGTTGGAATGGTGGTGAGTATAGTTACATTAGCAAGACTTCTTGCTTTTTTATTTGACAGTTATCCCATTTATATTTGGGCATTCTTTTTTGGATTAATCTTTGCATCTGTTTATTTTGTGGGTAAAACCATCACTCGTTGGAATATAAGTGTAATTATTCCCTTTATCATTGGAACTGCTTTGGCATTATCGGTAACTTTTTTAACTCCGGCAACTCAAAACGATTCCTTTTTTTATCTTGTGATTTGCGGTGTAGTTGGCATTTGTAGTATGATCTTACCTGGATTGTCCGGATCATTTATATTAATTTTAATGGGTAATTATGAGTTAGTAATGATTAAGGCGGTTAATGAAATGAATATTAGTATACTTTTTCCTGTTTTAATAGGAGCCGTTGCTGGATTAGTTTTGTTTTCACATATTTTGTCGTGGATTTACAAAAAATTTAAAAATCAAACAATAGCGATCTTAACCGGTTTTATACTGGGATCATTAAGCATTTTATGGCCATGGAAAAATGAAATATATCGGGTAAATCAGGCTGGTGATTTTATTCTGAATAATGGAGAAAAAATTGTTCAAAGTTATTCGCTTTATATTCCAAAATCACTTAATGTAGAAGTAGGAGTGGCTATTGGATTTATAATTCTCGGGATTCTCTCTATCGCTATGATTGAAAAATTTGCACAAGTAAAAAAATAAATCAATGGAAATTTATGGATTAATGGGTAAAAAACTTGAACATTCGTTTTCCCCAAAATTTTTCCAGCAAAAATTTAAACATGAAAAAATTAAAGATGCTACTTATCAATTATACCCGTTACAATCTATTCAAGAATTTAATGCATTAATTCAAAATAATCCAAAACTTTCCGGCTTAAATGTAACCATACCTTATAAAACAGATATTATTCCTTATTTAGATAAAATTACTTCTGCAGCTAAAGAAATTGGAGCTGTAAATACCATAAAATTCGAATCATCGTTCAAAAATTTACAATTAGTTGGTTACAATACCGATTATTTGGGATTTATCGAATCTCTAAAACCTTTATTAAAACCGTATCATGCTAAAGCTTTGGTTTTAGGTACTGGCGGAAGCTCAAAAGCCGTACAATATGCCCTTAATCAATTAAAAATAAATTATTTAATGGTTTCTCGAAATCCAGACAAACAAAATCAAATCGATTATTCAATGCTTACCAAAGATTTGATGGCCGAATATAAAATAATTATTAATACAACACCTGTTGGCATGTTCCCTTATACAGGACAAAAACCTGATATTCCATATTTTTTCTTAACCCGTAAGCATCTATTATACGATTTAATTTATAATCCCGGGAAAACCCTGTTTCTTCAAGAAGGAGAAAAGAAAGGTTGTCTGATAAAAAATGGATTAGAGATGTTAAAAATTCAGGCTGAATATTCGTGGAAAATCTGGAACAATATAAACTTTTAATCAAAGTTTATTTTTTTATATAATCTAAAAAATTGCTATGTAACACATTTTTTTATGACATTATTCATGTGATTTTTACGGTTAAAAAAACAATTTTGTGTAACTTTA
>JASGMZ010000160.1 GCA_030156305.1 Bacteroidales bacterium
GGCAATTAGTCATTTACGTCAGTAAACTCCTGGCTGCCAATTCTTCGCAAGCCTTGTTCTTGACGTTTTTTATTACGCCACTAAAAAAACTGGTGTTTTTAAAATGCACTAATTACTTAAAATTTTAATCTCCGTACGCCTGTTATTTGCCCTTCCTTCAGCAGTTTCATTCGTATCAACCGGTTGTTCTTCTCCATATCCTTTATACGTAAGTCTTTTAATGGATATCCCTTGCTCAACTAAATAATTAACCACCGATTGAGCTCTTTTTTCAGAAAGCGTTAAATTATACTCATTGGTTCCTACATTATCAGTATGACCTGATATCTCAATTTCAAGATCGGGATTATCTTCTAAAAATTTTGTTAGTTTATCAAGCTCTACTACCGATTTATCCATTAATTCATAAGAGTCTGTTGCATAAAAAATATTACGCAAAATAATTTTCTCACCCGGTTTAATGGCGTTTAATGCAACATCTTTGATAAAAGGATCGGTAATTTCAAAAACACCCTTCAACGAAAAATGATCTGAATAAAATAAATATCCTTCTTTGGATACATTTAATGCATAATCGTTATCCGTTGGGATACATACCAAAAATTCACCGGTAACTTTATCCGATTTAGCCTCCAAAACGATTTCGTTTTGTTCCAGATTAATTAATTCAAAACGAGCTTCCAGTTTTTCTTTAGAATCCGCATCAAACACAATACCTTTAAAATAAGATACCGGATTTGGACGGATATCATCATATAAGTCAAAGGCAAAAAGATCTCTACCACGATTGCTTAACCGGTCGGAAGCAAAAAAGGCCCTGTCGCCAGCTGCATTTACAATTAAACCCACTTCGTGAAAAATGGAATTAATGGGGTAACCAAGATTTTGTGGTTCAGTCCACGTTCCATCTTCTTTTTTGGTAACTTTAAATAAATCAAAGCCTCCCATACCTATTAATCCTTCGGACGAAAAGTATAACGTTTGATTATCGGGATGAATAAATGGTGACTGTTCTTCACCAGTGGTATTTATTTTACTGCCTAAATTTTTAGGTTTTGTCCATCTACCGTCAGGTAATTGTTCACTTTTCCATATATCTTTCTGTCCTATTCCATCAGGGCGATTACTAACAAAATACAGCGTTTTTCCATCGGAAGAGATAGAAGGCTGGGCTTCCCAATGAGCAGTATTTACAGGGCTCCCAATGTTAACGGGGACTGACCATTCCTCACCGGTTTTTTCTGACATATATATATCACATCTTCCTTTACCATCTGCACGATTGCATGCGGTAAAATACATTGTCCGTCCATCAGCTGTTATGCTTTGTGCACCTTCATTTCCAGCAGTATTAATTCTTTTTCCTGCATTAATAGCTTTAGCCCATTGTCCATCTATCTTATAGCTAATATAAAAATCCTCCTGAACATTACGCATACCGGGAGGCAGATCCTGTTCGTAAGCTGATGGTTTATCTTCTACTGCCTGTTCACCATTCGAATAATCAACTAAATCCCTGGGGATTAAACGGGTAAAAATTAATATTTGCTCATCGGCCGTTAGTGTAGGCCAATATTCATCGTGAGCTGTATTAATATTTTCGCCCAAATCAACAGGATTAAAAGGTACAGGATTATTAATTGCTTGGATGGCAAATTTACACGATTGCAAGGTATGCTCAGCCTGTGAACGTGAAATCGGTTTTATATCTTTATAGGTAAGATATTTTTCTAAATGTTTTTCGGCCGTTTCAAAATTTTGTTCTATCATTTCCAGCTGTGCCATCGAGAAATAAATACCTGGAAAAAAATCGGGATCAATAGCTATAGCGTTTTGATAAGATTCTATGGCTTTATTAACATTCCCATTATCCATATATATTTCAGCAAGCACAATATGCGCTTCAATAAACTTTTTATCTTTTTTTATTGCTTTTTGCATTAAATCGGCAGCATTAAAATAGTCCATACGTCCAAAAGCATTTAAGGCTTGTTCGTAATATTCTATGGCTTTTTTATTATTGGTAGAATAACCATATTGAGCCGAAACTATATATGGGGTTACGATGATCAATAAAAGCAGAATTAACTTATTCATACTATGATTTTAAATTGATTAAAAAAATGAAGTTACAAATTTTTTGTGAAACAAAACAAACAATTATGGAATATGCATAAATTTATGAGCCTGAAGCGAAACATTCCATTTGGGATAGGTTTTAACATAATCGACAATTGCCGGGATATTTTGCTCATACCGGCTCCACTCCGATTGTAACAATAATATACAATCATTTTTTACTTTAGCAGCACATTCCTCAGCCCATTGATAATCTTCGTCTTCATAAATGATTACTTTTAACTCATGGGCCATTTTATAATATTCTTCTAACGGTGGGCTTTGCCTTTTTGGGGATAAACAAATCCAATCCCAGGTGCCGGTTAATGGTTTTGAACCAGCTGTTTCAATAAAAGTATCAATATCATGTTCTTTTAAACGGGTAGTTAATGGTTCAAGGTTATATAAACTGGGTTCACCACCGGTAACCACAACCGCATTAGCCGGAGTTTTTAAAGCATTTGCCACAATGGTATCGATAGGAACCAAAGGATGTAATTGCGGATTCCATGTCATTTTCGAATCGCACCAGCGACACCCAATATCACAACCCCCAATACGAATAAAGTAAGCAGCTTTACCCATATGAAAACCTTCGCCTTGTAAAGTATAAAATTCCTCTACTACGGGTAATTCAAGGCCTTTATCTGCTATTTCTTGATCAAAATTATCCATCAGAATTAAAAAATTAGGCTTACAAAGTTAAACTAATAATTCCAATAGCAAAGATAAAATCCTGCAGCTTTTTGTTACTGCAGGATTCCTTTTTTAGATTAGTTTCCGATCAACATCTTTATCGCCCCGTCCTGATAAATTAATGATACTAAGAGCATTTTTGTTTTTCAATAATTTTACCGCTAAAGCAACCGCATGTGATGACTCAATAGCAGGTATTATTCCTTCAAGAACAGATAAGAGTTTAAAAGATTCAATCGCTTCATTATCTGTAATGCAATGATATTCTGCCCTTTTAACATCTTTAAGAAATGCATGTTCAGGGCCAACACCCGGATAATCCAAACCTGCTGCAATAGAATAAGTATCGATAGGATTACCATTTTCATCAGCCATACAATAAGAATAAGTACCCTGATAAACCATTTGTTTTCCCATTTCCAGGGTTGCAGCTGTTCTTCCAGGATAAAGCCCTTCACCACCACCTTCGGCAGCAAAAATTTTCACATTTTCGTCCTCCAGGAACCCTGAAAACAATCCAATGGCATTTGATCCTCCTCCCACACAAGCAAATATTGAATCAGGCAGTTTTCCCTCCTGCTCAATAATTTGCTTACGTGATTCGGTACCAATTACACTCTGAAAAAAGCGTACCATAGAAGGATACGGATGTGGCCCAACAACAGAGCCTATAATATAAAATGAATCGGGATTTTCAATAAAATATTCAAGAGCTGCATCAACGGCATCTTTTAATGTACCTGTTCCCCGGTTTGTTGTAATAAATTCTGCTCCTAACAATTTTATCCGATATTCATTTAATTGCTGTCGTTCAGCATCCTTTTGACCCATAAAAATTTTACATTTCATGCCAAACATAGCAGCTGCCGTAGCAGTTGCCACACCGTGCTGGCCGGCACCTGTCTCAGCGATAATTTCTTTTGCACCCATAAATTTTGCCACTAAAATTTGGCCTATAGTATTGTTTATTTTATGGGCTCCGGTATGATTTAAATCTTCGCGTTTTAAATAAATCCTGCTACCCACATATTCTGAAAGACGTGGAGCAAAAGATAAAGGGGAAGGACGCCCTACATATTGATTTAAATAATAATGAAACTCTTTAACAAAATGAAGATTGTTTTTTAACTGCTCAAACACTTCGGATAACTTATTTAACTTTGGTTCTAATGCTGGAGGAACAAACATCCCTCCATATATTCCAAAATAACCTGTTTTTTTGGTTGATTCTGTATTGTTTAATGTATTTGTATTCATTTTTTTAAACTTTAAAATTCAATTTATGTTATTCTTTTCACTTTTTTCTTTTATCTTTATAATCCATCAGCATTCGTGCCACAGAAATTGAATTCTTCGCCACCAGACAATATATTGAGCATTACTAATTATCATTTTTAAATTCTTGAGTTTTTTAAACAAAAAAAGCCGCAGGTATTTTCCTACGGCTTTAAAATATTATACATAAGCTTCAGATCACATACCTCTTTTCAGATATATCATCATCCACCACCAATTTCTATTTATCATTAAATTTTCCATTTTCCTTGTTTTGATGAATCAAAAATAGAAATATTTTTTCATTTTCAAAATTAAATTAAATAATATCTTTTAATAACATGGTTCCTTTGGCATTTTGTATCGCTAAATCAAAATCGTTAAGCAATTTTTTGATTTGATCTTTCTCTGTTGAATCTGCTGCTAATATTTTATCTACTCCATGATGGTCAATAGCATTAAGAACATAACTTACGGTTATTTTATTTATATCCTGTGCCGGTTGATAGGCTTTTTCTTTATATTGCTGAGTTACCAGTTCGGTAAGAATTTTACTTTCTCTCAGTACAAAAAGAATATCACGTACCAAACGAATGGGGATTTCCAATTTTTGACTAATTTCTTTATCGGTTAAAGGTTCTTCTCCTTGTTCAAAACGTTTAACAATTAATCGAGCTACCATTAAAGTTAATACCCGCTCACTAAAAGAACTGAGGTTTTGAATATCCGGGTCGAATTCGTACCGCTCAACATTTTGCACAGCAAAAGATATCTCGGCTCCGAAAAGGATAATTAACCAGCTGGTTTGTAGCCATATTAAAAATAATGGAAGAGCGGCAAAACTACCATAAATGGCATTATATCTGGACACACCTACCTGAAAATGAATGTAAACCCATTGTAAAAAAACAAACATCGTTCCTCCAATAACACCAGCAACAAATGCGGATTGAAAATTGACTTTTGTATTGGGCATCACCATATAAATAATGGTTAAAACCAGCCAAAATAATACATAAGGAATGAGTTTAATAAGGAAAAAAATAATTGGGCTAATGTAGCCCAAAATATCCACCTCTGCCATAATACGGGTTAGCTGAGTAGAAATAAATACATTTGCACTGGTAGACAGGATTAACAAAATCGGGGCAATAAGCATCATCGAAAGATAATCGCTGAATTTACGGAACCATACCCGTGGTGTGCGTATTTGCCATATCGCATTAAATGAGCTTTCAATATTGCCCAGTACTTTCATCACTGTCCATATTAATATGGCAATACCAATACCTGCAATTAGGCCACCTTGAGTATTTTCTAAAAAATTATGGGCAAATTTTATAATCCAGTCCAATACTTCTTGTTGTCCTGAAAAATTTTGTGCAAGCTGATTTTCTAAATATTTTTCAAACCCAAATCCTTTAGCAATACCAAATCCCATTGCAACTACCGGAACAACAGACATCATTGAAAAATAAGTCAATGCTGAGGCTCTTAACCCTAATTTATCTTCTTTGTATCCTCGAAAAGCAAGCAATAAAACCCGTAACTGTTTTATTAAAAAAAGTTGATACTTTGGCATATTTTTCAGGGAGATACGCCAAATATCGACACGAATAAAATCAATAATTTTCTTTAAAGACACCATAGTTGAATGAGTATAGTTAATAAACTATAAATTTAAGAAATATATTAGAACTAAAGCATATTCCTCTTTAAAATCGCTAAATTTGAAATATAACTAATGATGAATGGAACAAACTATTGAAGATATCAACAAGCAAATTAAACACTGCACGCACTGCCGGTTACATGCTACAAGAATGAATGCGGTTTGCGGAGAAGGGCCTGTTCCATCGAGAATAATGATTATTGCCCAGGCTCCGGGCAGAACGGAAGATAAAGAAGCAAACATGTTGATTGGCCCTTCGGGTAAAGTTTTTGATAATCTCCTCTATTCAGCAGATTTAAAACGAGAAAATATTTATATCACCAACCTGCTAAAATGTTTTTTACCCAATTGCCGCAGGCCCAGGCGTGATGAGATGAACATCTGTTACCAGAAATATTTGCAAAAAGAGATAGAACTGGTTAAACCGGAAATTATTGTTACGCTGGGCTATCATGTAACAAAATTTATTTTTTCACAAAACGGGCTTAAAGCCCCTAATAAAATTGAGTTCAAAACCACTTTTGGTCAATTATTTACTGCCAAAAACCGGAAAATTGTCCCCCTGCGGCATCCGGCTACCGTGGTACATAACAGCACAAACCTGAAAAAATTAAGTATTGAATATACGATATTAAAAACCCTTCAATCCAAATGCACGTATTTTGACCAATGTATACTCCCTGAAAAATATAAAAACGGACTGATAACTAAGGACCTTCTGGATAAATTTTGCCATGGCAACTGGAAACAATGTAATAGATTTTATGCTTACAGCGAAGGATTTCAGCCAAATGAATCCATACTGCCGGAATAATTTTTACACTGCCTTCCTGTATCTCTAAATCGAAAGGCTTAACATAATACCATAAATCAAAAAGCTGAAAAACTAGTACGAAATATCTCAAAAGCCAGAACCTTTGAGTAAATAAAAATTTAATTGAAAATCAGCTATCAAAAATTAGAAATAGGCAAAGGTTTTGCAAAAAATATTCATTAATTACCTAAAATCCGCATGTCTTTTATGAGTTTCACAACGTATCACAAACCTGCCTGTCGGCAAGGTAGGAGTGGTGTATGGCATGCAGGTAAACCTGACAAGGTTTCACTAAGCAGTTTATCCAAATTTTTGGATTTAAATTTCCCTTTTTTACCCCTCTGCCTATCGGCATCTCCCCTTTCAAGGGGAGAAAGCTTTG
>JASGMZ010000161.1 GCA_030156305.1 Bacteroidales bacterium
AAATTCCTGCGTTCTTTTATTTATTAATTTCTGATAATTAGTGTATTGGTGCCCGAAAGGTAGCAGTTGTATTGTTTGAGCGGCACACTGGCAGGACCCTGGTAATTGCTTCCGGCTAAATCCTCACCAGTCATCCAGAATTTAGAGCTGCAACACGGGCATTGTAAAATACCGTCAAAAGTATCGTCATCCTCCAGTTTGCAGCTACGACTTACTTCGTAAGTACAGGCTCTGTCGAATGCTAAATATTCAGCGTAATCTTTTCGATAAATGATTAATCCTCCTAAGCCGTAACCATCAACAAAGGTATAATCTCCAATATTGATATTGCCTAAATCGGTATCGATATATAATCTGGCATCAACATATACATACGGGAAAGGAATCTCCTCATCATCGCAACGAACAAAAAGTAAAAGGATTAAGATTGGTATGAAAAAAAATCTTATCTTTGATATGGAGAATTGTTTATTCATTTTTAGATTTGTTATTGTACAAAAATAGTCAAATGCTTTTCATTATAAAGCAAACGTTCTTTATAATTTTTATTGTGTTCCTGTTTGCAGGATGTCAAACCAAATCTTTAACCAGCATGGAAAAGTCGCAACAGGTAAAAGAGAAGAGCGACAAAAAGCGAAAAGAGGAATATCGGAAAGCACAAGCGAAAGCCCGAAAAGAGCATTATAATATGCAAGCGGAGAGTACCAAGGAGATGATGGAGCAAAATAAAAGAGCCTCTGAACAATGGATGAATAATAATTTTGAACGAAAACCTTTTTTTGAACGAGTTAAAGATTTTTTTCATAACTTAAAACCTAAACCCAAAGCCGATAAAGGGTTGTTTTCTAAAAAACAAAAACGAAAATCGAAAAAGAATATATTTCAACGAATATTTAAAAAGAAAAAGTGATGGATGATATTTTTGACAGCTTAATCTATATTCTTATTACTTTAGCCGCTTTTGCCATTTCATTGATGGGTAAAAAAAAGAAACCGGCTCAAAGGCGCCCCGATTTTTCTGAACAGGGCCATTCAAAAAGTGAATCAACATCTTTTGTATCAGATTTTGACCGTTTATTTGAAGATCATGATGAGCCTTTGGGGTCAGAACGAGTTGAGCCTTCATTTTTTGGTGAAAAAAAGCCGCCGCAAGATGGTTCCGATAACCAGGAAAATAAAAATCAATTCAACAATGAAATTTTGGATTCTGTTCCTGAGGAATCACTGGATAAAAAAGAGAAAATGCCTTACAGCATTGATTATGACGATAACCATGAAATGTCTTCTAATAAGCCATTAGAAGTAGAGGATTTAACGGAAAATGAGGGTGAGTCTGTTTTAGACGATTTTGATCTGGAAAAAGCGGTTATTTATTCTGAAATCCTTCACCGGAAAGAGTATTAAATGGCCTGTTTATCATAAGATTAAATAAATAACAGGCAGAAATATTGTGTAAATATTAAAAATTTTGTATAAATTTGTACCCTATAAGAAGGGTTCCGAATTGTTTTTGGAATTCTTCTTTATTTATTATATATACCGAATAAAGATTAAGTTATAAAATTTAGCAGAGATGGCAAAAGTATCGTATGTAACAGAGCAAGGATTAGAGAAGTTAAAGAAGGAGTTAGAGCAATTAGAAACTGTTGAGAGGCCTAAAATATCTCAGCAAATTGCGGAAGCACGCGACAAAGGCGATTTGTCGGAAAATGCCGAATATGATGCTGCCAAAGAAGCGCAGGGCATGCTTGAGATGAAAATTAGCAAGCTAAAAGATACCATTGCTAATTCCAGGGTTCTGGACCAGTCGAAATTAAATACTTCGTCGGTACAAATACTTAATAAAGTAAAAATCAAAAACAAGAAAAATAATGCGATCATGGAGTATACCATTGTATCGGAGAGTGAAGCGAATTTAAAAGAAAGAAAAATTTCGGTAAATACTCCTATTGCCAAAGGTTTGTTGGGGAAAAAAGTGGGAGATGTTGCTGAAATTGAAGTTCCCAACGGAAAAATGGAATTTGAAGTAATTGAAATTTCACTATAAAATTTTTTGCTATGGCTTCAATATTTACCAAAATCGTTCAGGGAGAAATTCCTTCGTACAAAATTGCAGAGGATGAGCATTTTTATGCTTTTCTGGATATTAACCCTCTATCCAAAGGACATACGTTGGTTATTCCTAAACAGGAAATCGATTATTATTTTGATTTGGATGATAATACGCTTAGCGGATTAATGCTTTTTGCCAAAAAAGTGGCTAAAGCGATTGACCGCACTATGGATTGTAAACGAGTGGGAGTGGTTGTATTAGGGCTTGAGGTTCCGCATGCCCATGTACATCTTATTCCGTTAAATTCTGAGGCCGATGCAAGTTTTTCCAGGCCTAAGCTAAAATTAAGCCCTGAAGAGTTTGAATCTATTGCTGAGAAGATTAAAGCTGCCATTAAATAATTTTACGGCCAATATTTAGAGCATAAAGAAAGCGTCCAAAAGGACGCTTTCGTGTTTTTGTTTGAAACGATACTTTAATATAGTTCAATATCATAGGGTATTCTGGCTTGTATACCCTGCATATTTTTGAGGTCTTGTAATCGTTGGTAATATCTATATTCATTACCCAGTTCTTTTTTAAGGATGGATGCTTTAACATTACCTTGAAAATCTTCCAGTAACTGCTGGAAAGGATCTTTTAATTTGGGGAGGCCAACCACTCTGTATTTCTCTAAATTAGCCGTTTGTGCTGCAATTTCAATAGCTTTATCTAATCCGCCAAATTCATCAATCAATCCTATTTCAATTGCGTTAGCACCGCTCCATACACGCCCCTGTCCAATTGCGTCTACATTTTCTTTAGTCATTCCGCGGCCTTCGGCAACATGTGTGATAAACGTTTCGTAGGTGTTTTCCACCCCTAATTGTATGGTTTCTCTTTCTTTGGCAGAAAGAGGCCTGCTAAAGGAATAAATGTCGGCATGTTGGTTGGTTTTTGCCACATCCACATGGATTCCCAGTTTATCGTTCAGTAACTCTTTTCCATTGGGAATCATTCCGAAAACACCTATCGATCCGGTGATAGTATTGGGATTTGCTACAATTTTATCGGCCGCAGCAACAATATAATAACCGCCCGATGCAGCTACATCACCCAATGATGCAATAACGGGTTTTACTTGTTGGGCCAGTTTTACCTCGCGCCAGATTACTTCCGATGCTAAAGCGCTTCCTCCGCCAGAGTTAACTCTAAAAACAATAGCTTTTATGGTAGAGTCTTTGCGGGCTTCGCGTATAGCTCTCGAAATGCGGTCGGAGCCAATGGTTCCTTCGGCCCCTTCGCCCATAATTACGCTTCCGCTGGCATAAACTACAGCAATTTTATCTTTCTCTAACGATTTACGTTTTTTCGGCACCTTTGTATATTTAGCTAAGGTTATACTTTTTATCTCTTCATTTTCTTTTTTCTCGGTTAGCTCTTTTAATTCAGCTAAGATTTCATCTTTATATTTCAGCCCATCGACAAACCCTTGTTCAAGGGCTGCATCGGCAGAATTTAGGGTGAGGTTGTCGGCCAGTTTGTTTAATTGTTCAACCGGAATATTTCTTGACTCGGAAATACGAGTGAGCATATGATTCCATATAGAGCCCATGTAGGTCATAATTTGTTCTCTGTTTTCCGGGCTCATTTGTTTATACATAAATGGCTCTACGGCACTTTTAAATTTGCCATGGCGAATAATTTGTGCTTCAATGCCTATCTTTTCGAGTGCTTCTTTAAAAAACATAATTTCAGATCGCATTCCTGTCCAGGATATCAGTCCTTCAGGATTTAAATAAACTTTGTCGGCAACACTAGCCAGGTAAAAGGTACTTTGTGTATAAGTATCAGCATAACTTAATATAAATTTCCCGGAGGCTTTAAAATCGATTAATGCACTTCGTATTTCTTCAAGGGTTGCCATTCCTGTTGGAATCATGGTGAAATCAAGATAAATCCCATCAATGTTTTCATCTTCTTTGGCCTTTTTTATATTGGCTAAAATTTCATTTAATCCAAGTTGGTTGACAGGCTTAAAACTCTCAAAATCAAAATTTTCCATAGGGTTTTTATTGTTTCGGTCGGCAATTGGACTACTTAATTCCATGTGTAGCACCGTGTGCTCATCAATTTTAACCGGTTTATCCTGAGATGAGATCATGGCACCCATGCTTCCTACAAAAATAAAAAACATAAGTATGCCCGACAAGATGATCCCTACTATGGTTGCTAAAACGTATTTAAAGAAACTTTTCATGATTAATGTGTTTTAAATTGAACGAAAAATGTTATATGATAATTAAAGTAATAAAATTAATGTTTTAAAATGAGATTACAAATATTTAATGCTATTTGATGATTGATTTCCCTGATATACAGAAAAATATTTAATTATTTTTGAAAATACTATTTGAAAAAGAGAAAAATTATTCCTCAATTTGCATTTCAATGAATTAATTTCGATAATGAAAAAGGTAATTTTATTGTGCGGTGGGAATAAAGGAAATCGGGCCTATTATATGGATAGTGCTCGTCGAATGATTGAGCAAGCCATTGGGAAAATCTTACAAGTATCTGCTATTTATGAAAGTGCCCCATGGGGATTTCAGGCGGAACAAAATTTTTACAATCAGGTTGTCGTTGTTGAAACAAGATTGGCCCCAATGGCTATTTTAAAAAAGATTTGGGAGATAGAGAAAAAATTAGGCCGGATTAGAGTGGGAAATCAATATTCTTCTCGTACTATTGATATTGATATTTTGTTTTATGAACAAGAAATTATTGATACCCCGGATTTAGTAGTGCCGCATCCTCAATTACACCAACGGCGTTTTACGTTAACTCCGTTAGCTGAAATTTTACCGGATTGGATTCATCCAAAGTTTAATCAATCTATAAGTGTTTTGCTTAAACAATGTACTGACTCATCCAGCGTAAAGGTTATAAAACCATAATTTATATTTTGCTTCCGAAAGCCAAATCTCCTGCATCTCCTAATCCGGGAACGATGTATGATTTTGAGGTTAGTTCGTCATCCACATCTCCTGCCCAAATAGTAACATTCTCCATCGGAATATGTTTTTTTACATAGTTAATGCCCTGATTACTTGCAATAATAGTAACAATGTGGGTGTGTTTTGGTTTCCCTCGTTCTAAGAGCGCTTTATAAGCAATTTCCATCGATGCTCCCGATGCAAGCATTGGGTCTGATAATATCAGAATTTTTTTATCAATTGAGGGGCTTGATAAATGTTCAAACTGAATGGAGAAAGAACCATCTTTATGATACTTTCGGTGAGCGGAAATGAAAGCATTTTCTGCATTGTCAAAATAATTTAAAAATCCCTGATGAAAAGGAAGCCCGGCACGTAAAATGGTAGCGTTTACAATGGGAGAAACAGGGACAAACATTTTTGAAATTCCCAGTGGGGTAGTAATCTTTTTTTCTTTATACTCTAATTCTTTCCCTATTTCGTAAGCGAACATTTCCCCTATCCGCTCCATATTTCTTCTGAAACGCATGCTGTCTTTCTGAATCTCTTTGTCGCGCAGTTCTGAGATAAACAAATTCATCAATGATTTTTTGTGAGATAGAATATGTGTCATTTTGTTTCTTTTAAATAAACAAATAAGGCATATAATTAGCCAGCTCAAAGGTACATGTTTTTTCTTTGATGTTAAAATTGGGATGCATGATTCAAGTACTTTTATAGATTTCCTTCATCGGCGTAGCTATAATAATCGGTATCAGCAATAATAACATGGTCCAGAACCTTTATATCCAGAAGGTTTCCTGCATCAACTAATTTGCGGGTTATTGTATTATCGGCATTGCTTGGAGCTTTATTCCCCGAAGGATGATTATGACATAAAATAATTGAGCTGGCTAAATTTTCAATAGCATATTTTAGAATGACCTTTACATCAATTATGGTTCCCGATACACCACCCTGGCTTATTTTCTTTTTTTCAATAATACGGTTCGCCCGGTTTAATAATAAAATCCAAAATTCTTCATGCGGTAAATCACCGAGTAAGGGTTGAAAAAAATCAAACACATCGTTGCTTTTCGTAATCTTCTTCTTTTCAATTATTTCCGAAATTTTGCGTCTTCTTCCCAGTTCAAGTGCTGCAATAATGGTAATAGCTTTGGCTTCACCTATTCCTTTGTTTTTCATAAGTTCTTTAACCCCCAACTTACCCAGTTCATTTAAGTTGTTGTTTAATTGGTTAAGGATGCGTTTGGAAAGTTCTACTGCCGATTCGTTTTTTGTTCCTGAACCAATTAATAAGGCTATGATTTCGGCATTGCTTAAACTTTGAATTCCTTTTTTTAAGAGCTTTTCTCTGGGCCGGTCTTCAACCGCCCATTCTTTTATTTTTAGATTATATTTTTCGGCCATTTATGTAGATAGAATTAATTTTAGGATTAAGGTAATAATAAATAAGCAAAAAATAAAAAAGGCATGAAAAAAATCATGCCTTTATAATAAAATGGTAAATGCCAATATTTTTATAATAAGGGTTTTAATTTACCTTCCAAATTACTTTTGGGTACAGCACCCACTTGTTTGTCAACAATCTCTCCATCTTTAAAAAATAAAATGGTCGGAATGTTTCTTATTCCATATTTTGATGCTACACCGGGGTTGCTATCCACATCAAGCTTCGTACAGATCACTTGATCCTTATAGTCTTCAGATAATTCTTCGACAATGGGGCCAATCATACGACAGGGGCCACACCATTCAGCCCAAAAATCTACAATTACAGGTTTGTCTGACTTTATTACAACTTCTTCGAAATTGGAATCATTAACTTCTATGGTCATAATGTTTAATTTTTTATGTTATTATTAAATTGTTATTTCTTA
>JASGMZ010000162.1 GCA_030156305.1 Bacteroidales bacterium
GGATCATTATCCCTAAAAAATCTCCACCATTTTGCGGGCAATGAATTCCGCCGCTTTACCGTCGCCAAATATGGGGGAGAAATTAATCTTTTGATCGTAACGAAAGGTTTGAAAAGCTTCAATGATTTTCTGTTGATCGGCATCACAAATTTTTCCGGCTCCCTGTTCCACAATCTCCACCCACTCGGTTTGTGGCCTTAAAATAAGCACAGGCTTATGAAAAAAGTAGGCTTCCTTTTGTACTCCACCCGAATCAGTTATGATCATGGACGCATTTTTTTCCAGATTAATCATATCTAAAAAAGATACCGGCTTCGAAATCATTATTCGCTTATTCTCTGTAATCTTTTGATATAACGAAGGTGTTAAATTTTTAGATAACATCTTTTTCGTTCGTGGATGTAGTGGAATAAACACATCAACCTCATCGCTGGTAGCGATTTGATGGATTGCCTCAAAGATCGCTTCCAGCCGTTCAGGCTGATCGGTATTATGATCGCGATGTATGGTAGCTAAAATATACTGGTTTGGTTTGGTTTTAAAATGATTAAAAATGGCCGATTGAGTTTCTGCTATACGGGCAAAATAAAGGGAATTGTCGTACATCACATCCCCACAATGAAAAACACCGGGATGATCGACCGAATAAGATTTGCTACGATGTAGTTCAAACCCTTCGTTTTGCAGGTTAGTTAATCCGGCTTTTGTGGGGGTAAACAATAAAGTAGAAACATGATCGCACATGATACGATTGATCTCTTCGGGCATAGATTTATTGAACGATCGCAAACCGGCTTCGATATGCACTACGGGCACATGAATTTTTGAGGCTGCAATGGCTCCGGCAAGGGTAGAGTTTGTATCACCATACAATACAATGGCATTTGGTTTTCGCTCGTGCAATATTTTTTCGATGCCCTGTATCATTTTTGCTGTCTGTATGCCATGCGATGCCGAGCCAATATTTAAATTGATATCCGGTTGCGGAATTCGTAACTCATCGAAAAAAACCTGCGACATGTTATGATCATAATGCTGGCCTGTATGTACAATTACCTCGCTGATTTGATTTTTAAATTGATCGTTGATCGCCCGGCTTAAAGCTGCCGCTTTAATAATCTGTGGACGTGCACCTACTATCGTAACAATTTTTATCATCCTATAAAATTAATGACTCTCGAAATAAAGAAAAAAATGCCATACTTCAAATTTGTATGGCATAATATTTATGATATCATGATAGAAGTTTTTTACAATCCAAAAGCCGCTTTAATCTTATCGACATAATCCAGCTTTTCCCAGGCAAAAAATTCCACCTCTTTCTCATAGGTACGCTCATTACAACCATTGGCACCTTCAATAAGAGTAACTTTCTCTTTTTTGTAATCACGACCCAGATGTCCGTATGCTGCGGTTTCTTCAAAAATAGGATATTTTAAACCCAACCGTTTCACGATTGCTGCCGGCCGCATATCAAACAGCTTTTTAATTTCTTCGGAAATCTGTCCGTCATTCATATTCACATGTGCAGTGCCAAAAGTGTTTACATAAAGGCCTACCGGTTCGGCAACACCAATAGCATAAGCTACCTGTATCAGGGCTTCTTCGGCAACACCTGCAGCAACAATGTTTTTGGCAATATGGCGTGCTGCATAAGCAGCCGAACGGTCAACCTTTGATGAATCTTTACCCGAAAAGGCTCCGCCGCCATGTGCTCCTTTTCCTCCATAGGTGTCAACTATAATTTTTCGTCCGGTAAGGCCGGTATCACCATGTGGCCCTCCGATAACAAATTTTCCGGTAGGGTTAACATGAAGAATGATATCGTCGGTAAATAATTTTTGTACCCTTTCCGGGAAGCGAGCTTTGGCACGAGGAATTAAAATATTCTTCACGTCATTTTTTATCGTTTCCAGCATCTTTTGCTCTTCGGCAAAATCATCATGTTGGGTAGAAACAACAATGGTATGAATTTTTACCGGTTCGTTTTGATCGTTATACTCAATGGTAACCTGTGATTTGGAATCGGGCCTCAGGTAATGCATTTCGCGCCCTTCGCGCCGAATTTTTGCCAGTTCCTGCAATAAAACATGCGAAAGCACTAATGCCAAAGGCATATAATCGTCCGTTTCTTTGTTGGCATAGCCAAACATCATTCCCTGGTCGCCGGCACCTTGCTCTTCCTCTTTAGCACGAACAACCCCCTGGTTAATATCGGGCGATTGCTCATGAATGGTAGAAATAACACCACAAGATTCTGAATCAAATCGATACTTATGTTTGGTATAACCAATTCGTTTAATAACTCTTCGTGCAACCTCCTGAACATCTACGTATGCATTTGTTTTTACCTCTCCGCTTAAAACAACCAACCCGGTAGTAACCAGCGTTTCGCAAGCAACCTTCGAATCGGGATCGCGACGAAGAAATTCATCTAACAAAGCATCGGATATTTGATCAGCAACCTTGTCAGGGTGTCCCTCAGAGACAGATTCAGATGTAAATAAATATCCCATAACTATTATTATTTATAATGATTTAAAATAAGAAACACCAAAAATAATTATTCCAATCCACAATTACTAAATTTTTTTCCTGATTTATTATTAGAATAATATTCCATTTATCATCATAAGCCCATCAGTTTCTAATTTTAATTGAACAAACCGGTTCTTTTCTTGTATTATTCCTAATTATTATAACCAAAAAAATAAAGAGATGAAACATCTTATTATTATAGCCCATCCACGAAAAGATAGTTTAAATTACCACATTAAAAACAAAATACAGGCATACGCAAAAAAGGTTGGCGACGAGGTTGAAATACGGGATTTATATAAAATAAAATTTATGCCCGTATTAGATTATGAAGGATTAAAATATTTAAAACAAGGGAATGTATACCCCGATATATTGGCAGAACAAAGCTATATTTCCTGGGCCGATGAGTTAACGTTTATTTATCCACTGTGGTGGGATGCATTCCCTGCTATATTAAAAGGGTATATTGACCGTGTTTTTACCAACGGATTTGCCTTTAAAGTTACCGAGAAGGGTATTGAGGGTTTATTAAAAGGGAAACGGGTGCGGCTCATTACATCGGCCGGAATGGGTGAGCCATCGCTTAAAAAAAATAATGTTTTCGAAAGTTTAAAAATTACTCAGGACCAAGGTGTTTTTGAATTTTGCGGGATGGAAACCATTGACCATATATACATTACGGAAAGCACGCAATTAAGCCAGGACCAAAAAGAAGATGTAATAAACCGGATCATTCATAACATCAAAACAATCCTTTGAACGTAAAAAACAGATGCAATATTCTAAATAATTGTATCGCTTTTACCTCCGGTTTACCGAGCCTTCAGAAATTGTTTGCTTTATGATTCTTGCTTAGTTAGGGCTTTGCTTAAAGCGAAGCGACGCCTGACTGCATGCCTTACGGCACGTAAACCGGCAGGCAGGGCTTCGTCATCACGATAGTTATCGGGATTCCTCGCAATGACTCTTGTTATTTATTTTGCAATGATACTTGTTATTTTTAATTCAGATACTTTTTTATTCCACCCCCCTGGATTCTCCTTTTTGTGAATCAAAGTGGTGCAAAAAGGCTCCTATCATGCTTACCCTTTGCGTTGTCTGCATCAAAATTAAAGAATGTTGGATTAATGAAATTTTGGGAGTACCACAAAAAAGTTTAAAATCCAAAATTTAATCCAAACGAAATTGTATTTTGCTTCCCGTGATACATCGGAGGAGTGTACTTATCCAAATCGCCTGTAATATTGCTGTAAAGATAATGGACAAAGAGATACCCATCGTTTATAACCTGGTAACGAGCTTGCAATGCTAACGACTTATTTTCCCACTCTACGGTATCCATAAACGGGTTTCCCAAACGGGAACCACCGAGCTCATCATAATCTTTTCCTTTTTGTGCCAGCATCCAGGCCATTTTTAACGATAGCGTTTTTACCGGTTTTACCTGTACAGCGAGATAGATTTCCTGAGCATTGTCCATTAAATAATGGCCAAGATTATATCCGTTACTTTCGAATGTTGTGGTAGGAATATGATGTTTGTAATTTAAAGGCATGGTTCTGGTATATTCGGCGGTAATAAAAGTATTTGGGATAAGATCGGTAATTCGCATACTGGTTTTTAGGCTCCAGAAATTCCATACCGTATCATTAAATATCCGGCTGGTAGATAGCTCATCAATAAACAGCGTTGCTGACAGGTGCACTTTTTTGATATTTCGTGAGCTGATGTCAAAAAACATTTGTGAATTTTGCCCAACATTTCTGCCCGATTTATCGGTGGCATTATAGGTATGATCCACAGATTTATAAAACATCACAGGAATTAAATATTGCAACTGCGGTCCGCCAGCACTATAAATAACCGAATTTCCTGCTGAAATATAAAATCGATTAAACGGTATAAACGTAAAGAGGTTGGCTGCCAAATATTTATTGAACATTATATCTCTTTGGCCGGTGCCATAGGCATTGGTAAATGTGAGCGAAGAGGCGCTATCGATTACTTCGGACACCAGCCATCCATGCACCCAGTTAAACTCGAACCATTTTGCGGGCTTTAGATTTAATTTTAAGTGTGCAAAAGAAGGCGTTCTGCCCGAAAAAATATTGGCTCCATGATAATTATTTCCCCATATAAAATGATCTTTTACCACACCAAAACTTCCCCAGTCCCAGCTGTAGGTTAAGCCACCGCGCATTTCGCTATAATCTCCACCACCATCAACATACTTATAATTCGCTCCCATGCGGCGGGTAAGGAAATCTTCTTTAGCCAAAAACTCACTTTCGTGATTATCGCGTAAGCTGGCATAAAAACCAAAATGATCGCCTACATACGCATGCGCCTCGGCTCCATTCCACCGATGATAAAAACGGCCACTATCGTTCATAAAATATTCAGCACCGAGAATGGCATTTACAGAAAAGGGAAACAAGGAATCTTTGTAGTATAAAATATCAAATCGCTTATCGAAATTTTTATCTTCATGTAGCTCTTTATTGAAATCTTTTAAATAAAAATCCAGTTCAGCTTGTTGTCTTTTATTCAAAGGATATTCGCTTTCGCGGATTACATTTAACTTTTGAGCGATAAAAGTTCGTGAGTATGGTTTTACGGTGGTATTGATATCAATAACTCCAAGGTTTGCAAACTCATCTAAAAAGGTGTAAATCGATTGGTTTGAAGGATGATAATATACTTCCTGAGCAAACGCCAGGTTTGAAATAACCAATAATAATATACATCCGATTTTATTCATTTATACCATTTAATTCGCTTTGTACTTAAAACAATGCTTTGCAACTTAATGTTCTTAAAAACTATGCGCTTCGCGCATTTTTAAATATAATATTCCAAACAGCAACCCAAAAATATTTCCAATCGGTTAAAAATGGGTGTTTCTCATATGCATTCAGATATTTAAATTCCGAGGACTGAATCTCCTCAAGGGTTTTAGGCAAATCAACATAAAACGGAGGAATAAGGCCGGGTTTGGTTTTTATTCTTTTTTCCTGAAGCTCCTTTGAATACAGGCTAAAATATTGTTCACTCAAAGGGCGAACACCCACAATTTTTAATTCGCCCCGAAAAAAATTAATAAGCATGGGCAACTCATCAATCCAAAACTTACGAAAAAACTTACCGATGGTAGTTACCCTAAAATCATCTTTAAACTTGCCCCCTTCTTCAAGGGCTGATTTGTCATACATATATTCCTGCAAATATTCCGCATAAGGATGCATGGTCCGAAACTTATATACTTGAATGATCTTTCCATTTCTCCCGATACGGCTTAGTTTTACCAATGGACCATAGGTTGGTTCCATATCGTAATACGGATTTCGTATTTTACGTGCGACGAAATAAAGCCACCCGTTTATTTCTTTTTCATTCAAAATTTTAAATCCACAGGAATATAAGCGTCCAAAAGTTTCGGCTTTGGAAATTACCCGATTATTTCCCCGTGTTAGGAAAAAATAGATCCGTTTGGTAAGATTAAATTTGGGAAATACTCTTTTTAAAATAAAGTCTAACAGATAATAAATACGATTGATTACAGGCGGATATTTCCGCAAAATACGTTTCTTGCGCTGGTCTTTGGTTTCTACACATCCAATAAAAATTCCTCCATCGATAAGCTTTCGATTAATCGATTCAAAGAATTTATTGATAAAACGAATATCATTAATCCGTTTAAGGTTTACTAATTTAAGGTATGTTTTTTCGGGTAATTTATCTACATTAAAACGCGTTGTTGTTGCCAGCAGGGAATAGTTTGGAATATGTAGGTCAATGTTTTCAGTTAAAAATTGAAATACCTCTTCACCAGATTCTTCCACAATAGTCTCTTTAATATTCTCCGGAACCGGATCGAGAGTAATTTCCGGAGGAAAAGGCTCTGCTCTGGAGACATCATCTTCTCTACCAACAATGCGTTGATAATGCTCAAAAACCTTAGACGTATCTTCTCCTACGCGGGTGTTACAAATATAATAATCGAAGAAAGCAAAAATAAGTTCTAAAATGGCCGTTACACCTATCGTTCCAAAAACAATTAACCGCGAATAGTTTTGTGATTGAAATAAAAACATTAACAGGGTGATAATCCCGGCAATAAATAAATTAACGATAATAATATATATAAATGCACGCCTAAGTTTTAGCCGTTGGGGCGCAGTATACTTTTTAGACACGAAAGAAATAAGAACCCAAAGGGTGATAAAAACTATCAGCGGAATGTTATATTTGGGGAAATAAGATGATGAACCCCCAGGTTTTATCCATAAAATAAAGCCCAAAGCCAAAAACAAAGCAA
>JASGMZ010000163.1 GCA_030156305.1 Bacteroidales bacterium
AAAAAAAATAACTTTGACATTTTTTATTTGATATTCGATATTTATCATTTAATTATATTGGCTCTATTAAAACAAAAATACATGGAATGCTCAGCATTGGAATCATAATGTAGTGAACTTTTCATATATTTGAGAATAACAAATTTTTTTAACACCAACTTTATTAAATAGAGCCAAATTTGTTAAAGTTCAATACGCCCTTCTTCATAAAGTTTAAATTTACGGCTAAGTAAAGCAATTAATTTACTAATTTGTCCCATTGCTTCAGCCGTTGAGGGAGATATAGTTTTTTGCTGTAACCGCAATACCAAGATACCATAAAGGCCATTAAAACATGCCTCAATTTCATTTTCTACATTCCCTTTCGATTTATTGGTTAACTCAATAATCCCATCTCGTGCCTGGTTATAGGCATCAATATAATCTAAATGTTCGGGCGATTTCAATAAATGCAAATGCAAATCATTTAATTCATTTACCGTATTTTGTACAAACTGTAAATGCCCGGTATTTTCAATTCCTTCTTCTTTAAATAAGTCTATTAATCCCTCGTACCAATTTCTAATTTCATTTTTAACAGGTTGTGGCTGGTCAAATTTATCGATAATATTTTTAGAGATTTTTTCGATATCAAAGTTATGTGCACGAATCAAATCTTCTATCTGCCACATATAAAGCACATACTCGGCAATGTTCTCTCTTCTTTTTGTTTTAGCTATTATCATGGCTTTGACTACTAATATTTCTTTTTTAACTTATCAATTAAGCGGCGTTCACGTTTTGTTGGCCTACCATATCCTTTTTGTCTGATTTCAAATCCTGCATAATTTTTCATCTCGAGTTTCACTTTTTCTTCTTCAGGCGTAATATCTTCTACATAATCGGCAGCAATTTTAGCTGATTTACGATTGCCTAACAGTCCCAATACTTTATATTGATAGGTAACTGGTGGCCGTTTTACAAAAACCACCTCGCCCACTTTTACGGTTCGGGAAGGTTTAACCTGAATATCGTCAATAATTATTCGTCCTTTCTTACATGCTTCAGCAGCCTGGCTGCGGGTTTTAAAAATTCGTGCAGCCCATAACCATTTATCAATACGTAAATTATTATCATGCTCCATAATGCAAAATTTACTTAAAAGATAATTAAAACAAATTTAGAAATAAACGTAAAGGAATAAAATCAAGTAGTAAATAAAAATTAACGATTGTTAAACTCATTCATTGTATGTTCAACACCCATCACTCCGAAGCTTTTTATCATTTCAATAGCTGTCTCAATCCGTTCAGGCAAAATTTTCTTTTCTTCCTCGTTCCATGGGCTCAAAACATAATGAGCCTGTGCCCCTTTGGGATAATTATCTCCAATTCCAAATCGGAGGCGCGGATAATTTTGGTTTCCCAACATTATGCTAATGTCTCTTAACCCATTATGTCCGGCATCGCCACCTCCAGGTTTTAATCTTAATTTACCAAACGGGAGAGCCACATCATCGACAATTACCAGTAATTTTTCAGGAGATAACTTTTCTTTGGCAAGCCAGTAGTTTACAGCTCTACCACTGCGATTCATAAATGTTGTAGGTTTTATTAAAACAAATGTCCGCCCTTTAAATTTATACTCTGCTCTGAAAGCATAACGGCGGTCTTCAAAAACAATATTGGATGCATTAGCTAACGCATCCAATATTTTAAAACCTATATTATGTCGTGTATTAACGTACTCGCTTCCAATATTCCCTAACCCGGCAATAAGGTATTTCAAACCAGTAATTTGTTTAAATTAAAACTTATTCTTTTGATTCAGCAGCCTCTTCAGCAGGTGCTTCTCCTTCAGCTCCTTCTTCTCCTACTTCAGCCTCAGCTGCTTCAGTTTCCAGTGCTTCAATTTCTTCAGGTAATGTAGCGCCACGTGCACTCTTAACTAAAACTACAACGGCATTATCCGGATCAAGAAAATTAACCGCTGGATAAGGTAGATCTTTAACTTTAACCGAGTCTCCTATTTCCAGTGGAGTAATATCAACAACAATTTCGTCTGGCAGATTACCGGGAATAGCTTTTACTCTTAATTTTCTCATTTTCTGAACCAGACGGCCACCATTTAGAAC
Organism: Bacteroidales bacterium; assembly: GCA_030156305.1. GTDB lineage: Bacteria > Bacteroidota > Bacteroidia > Bacteroidales > UBA12077 > UBA12077. The sequence continues at coordinate 2,114 of JASGMZ010000163.1, forward strand.
CCCCACAGCAGCACCTTCAATTCTTACAGGCACTCTCATCCAAACTTCTGAATTTTCATCGGTTTCATAAAAATCAACATGTATAATCTTATCAGATACGGGATGAAACTGAACATCTCTTAATACAGCCTTATGCTTTTGTCCGTCAAGATCAACATCCACCAAATAAGCATTAGGTGTATAAACAATCTCTTTAAAGGAGTTTTTATGTGTGTAAAAATGAACATTTTTACCTTTTCCGTACATTACACAAGGTACCAGTTCCTGTTCTCTTAACTGTTTAGCAGTTTTTTTCCCTACCTTTTCTCTTATGCTACCTTTTACTTCAATTGCTTTCATTTTATTTTATTATTATGTGTTATTTTCAAATTTTTATTTTAAAACCGCAAATATAAAATTTTATACTATAAAATTCGAACTTATGGACTGATAATTATATACTTTATTAATAACATCAGCAAAAACATCAGCAATAGAAAGAACTTTTATCTTCTCTGATAATGGTTTTATAGGTAATGAATCTGTAACCACAACTTCAGTAATTTTTGAATCATTAATTCTTTCGTAAGCAGGCCCTGATAAAACGGCATGTGTAGCAAATGCCCTAACACTTTTAGCTCCCTGTTTTATCATCATATCAGCAGCTTTGGTCACTGTACCGGCAGTATCAATCATATCATCAAGAATAATTACATTTTTTCCTTCCACATCGCCAATAACTGTAAGCTCATCAACAATGTTTGCCTTTTTTCGAGATTTATGACAAATAACAAGCGGTGTTTCTAAAAATTTAGAATATGCATTTGCTCTTTTTGTACCGCCCATATCAGGAGCAGCCATAACTAAATTATCGAGGTTAAGATTTTTAATATAAGGAACAAAAATAGCTGATGCATATAAATGATCTACGGGTACGTCAAAGAATCCCTGAATCTGGTCGGCATGTAGATCGAGTGTCATAATTCTGTCAACTCCTGCAGCTGTAAGCAGGTTAGCGACTAACTTTGATGCGATTGAAACGCGAGGTTTATCTTTCCTGTCCTGACGTGCAAATCCATAATAAGGCATTACAGCAACAACCTTATAAGCCGAAGCCCTCTTAGCTGCATCAATCATCATCAACAGTTCCATTAAATTATCTGAGGGCGGAAAAGTAGATTGAATAATAAAAACATAAGCTCCTCTTACCGTTTCTTCGTATGAAGTTTGGAATTCTCCATCGCTAAACTCTGTAAGAGTTGTATTTCCTAACTCAATACCATATTCTTTTGCAATTTTTTCAGCAATAAACCGAGATTTTGTTCCTGAAAAAATCTTGATTGGAGGCTGGACACTCATATTTTTATTATTTTTTCAAAAATTTATATTTTTTCTTTTATGGATTTGCAAAGTTATAAATATCATTCTATTTTTCACCTACTTTAACCTAAAATTATCTGCAGCTAATCAAAAAAATTAAATTTGATTTAAACGATCAATATAGTCGAGCAGTTCATTACGTCCTCTTTTATTTTCGGCTGATGTTAAAAATAAATCAGGCAAAGATTCCCATTCTTTTAACATCTCTTGTTTATAAAATTGAATATTTCGCTCCAGCGCCAATTCTTTCAGTTTATCTGTTTTTGTAAAAATTATAGCAAAAGGAATCTGCCTTTCGCCAAGCCATTGCATAAATAACAAATCGTTTTGTTGAGGTTTATGTCGGGCATCTATCAGTACAAAAAGGCAAACCAAATTTGTTCTAAATTCTGCATAATCTTTAATTATACGATTAAAATCTTTGCTGATAGATTTTTTTACTTTAGCAAATCCATAACCTGGTAAATCGACTAAGTGCCATGAATTATTTATTAAAAAAAAATTTATCAACTGTGTTTTCCCAGGAGTTTGTGACGTTTTAGCCAAATTTTTACGATCGAGTAACATATTAATCAATGACGACTTGCCAACATTCGAACGTCCCACAAATGCATATTCAGGAATATCAATTTCGGGGCATTGCTGATAATCTGTAAAACTCGAAACAAACGTTGCACTTTTTATATCCATTTTAAATGATTTCATTGATTCAAAAAAAACACTGAAAGCATGGCTGCTGCACCAAAAACAATAATCAATATTCCTGCAATTTTATTAATCCACCACAGTTGTTTTAACCTAAACTTTTTTCTAAATAAATCAACAAAAAAAGTAAGTAAGGCCCACCAGAGCAGAGCTCCTAAAAATACACCGGCAATGATTAACGATGATTTAATGAAACTATCATTTGATGTTACCAGGCCTATCCCGGCAAATGCCGCAACAAAAAGAAAAATAGCTAAAGGATTTGAAAGAGTTAAAAAAAGTACGGAAAAAAAATCTTCAACCAGCTTATTTTTCTTTTTCCGATGACGCCTGATTTGTTGTACAGGATTTGTATTAAATATACGTGTTCCTAAAAATATTAATATACCTCCGCCAAACAACTGAAAATAAAACTGTTGATCTTCAATAAAATTTATTATAAACGTTAATCCTAATGCTGCCACAAGGGCAAAAAAGGAATCGACCGTGGCTGCACCCATTCCTGAAAATAAGCCTGAAATCCGTCCTTTATTTATGGTTCGTTGAATACATAAAACCCCAACCGGCCCCAACGGAATTGAAGCCACAAATCCAACAATTAATCCTTGTACTAAAAATTTAATTTCCACAATAAAACTCCTGCAACCTTAAATTTAATAATCAGTATTTTTCACCAACAATCGCGGTTCCATCATCTCCTGAATGGTATATTTAACTCCTTCTCTTCCAAAACCCGAGTTTTTAATACCACCATAAGGCATATGATCTACCCTAAATGTTGGTACATCATTTATAATAACTCCTCCTACCTCAAGCTCATTAAATGAATGGTTCATTTCTATTATACTATTGGTAAAAACACCTGCTTGCAAACCATATTCCGAATCATTAATCATATCAATGGCTTGTGAAAAATCCGAAAATTTTTCAATGGCCACTACCGGCCCAAAGATTTCTAAAGCACAAACTTTCATCTCTTGTTTAGTGTTTGTAATGATTGTTGGTTCAAAAAAAGAACCATCCCGTTTTCCTCCCAATAATATTTTGGCTCCCTCAGATACGGCTTCATTAACCCAATCTTCTACTCGTCTGGCGTTATCTTCATCAATCATTACTGAAATATCGGTAGTCTCATTATCCGGAGCACCAAATGTAAGCATCTGTGTTCCGGAAATAAACTTATCCACAAAAGTTTCAAAAACCTTTTCATGAACCATTATTCGTTGTACATGAATACAAACCTGTCCTGAATAAGCAAAACCTCCAACCAAACATTTTTTAACTGCTAAATCAAGGTCAGCTTGTTCAGAAACAATTACTCCTGCGTTTCCACCCAGTTCGAGGGCTATCTTTTTTTTACCTGCATTAGCTTTCATCTTCCATCCCACCTTGGGAGAGCCGGTAAATGAAAGCATATTAATTCTTTCATCGGTTACCAATTGATTTCCTGCTTCTCTATCCATAGGTAAAACAGAAAACGCTCCTTTGGGGAGTTCTGTCTGATGGATAATTTTTGCAAGCTCCAAAACGGATAACGGAGTAGAACGTGCAGGTTTTATTATTATTGCATTTCCTGATGCTATAGCAGGAGCAATTTTGTGTGCTGCAAGATTTAAAGGGAAATTAAATGGTGCTATTCCGGCAATTAACCCTACGGGAAAATACTTAACCAGTCCTTCTTTCTTTTCTCCTGCAGTTGTCCAGTCAATTGAAAGATATTCTTTAGGTAATCTCTTAGACTCTTCGGCAGCTACTGTAAAAACCTGGATAGCACGGCTAATTTCTCCAAGTGCATATTTAAAAGGCTTACCAGCCTCACGCGCTAAAATTAATGCCAGCTCACTTCTTTTTTCTTCAAGCTGGTTAGCAATTTGCATTAATATAGTATACTTTTTATACGAAGGTAAATCCCGCAATATAGGTTTTACTTTTTGTGCTTTTTCAATTGCCTTTTCAAGCTCATCCTTTCCTGCAAGGTATGTTTCGGCTACAATACTATAATCAAAAGGATTAAAAACCTTAAGCTTTGTATTCGTAGGGCAAAATTCTCCTCCGATATATATTTTATACGCCTGCATCATTTTTTAAATTAAATTAACCGCAAAATTAATTTTTTTTTATTGAATCTCTAAAGAAAAAAAAACAGATTTACTAAAAGTTAAAACAAGCAGTTCAGTGATTTGTTAATTATATCTTATCTTTACCAACTATTTTTATAGATATGTTTAAAATTAATTTTGAAAATAAAGGATGGCAATAGGCTACACTTATTTTCTTATCTCTTATTTGGGGCAGTAGTTTTATATTGATGAAACATCCATGCACTGAAGTTCACAAAAATGGAATGAATATAACATGGATGTTCCACGAGGCCAATTAATTAACTAAAAATATATATTCGTGTGAAAATTGAATAATTTAGAAATAAAAATTTTACGAATAAAAAATGAAGAGTTGCAAAATATTGAAAATGTGTTAGCAAAAATTAAAGATAAATTTAATTTTTAGTATTTTGACCCTTTCCCCTATCGGGACTTTCCCTTAAAAGGGAAAGCAGCTTTGATTGAAAGCACTACCAAACTTAACGGGTTGGTAGAAGAATTAATCGAAGATTTCTCCCCTTTAAAGGGGAGATGTCGATAGACAGAGGGGTAAATAAATTAGAATAAAAAATGA
>JASGMZ010000007.1 GCA_030156305.1 Bacteroidales bacterium
GCATGGATGTTTTATCATTCAAACCAACATATATAATAGATATTTTTAATAGTGCTAAAATCATTGCATTTTTTTTGACCATTTTAGATTGTTTTGTATGTTTACATCATTAATAATTAAAATAAAATTATAACGCAGAATAGATAACATAATGAAAACATTAGAGAAATTAAATCCAAAGGTAGTGTGGAGCTATTTTGAGGACATTTGCCAGGTTCCACGACCATCCAAAAAAGAAGAAAAGATTATTCAGTTTTTACTGGATTTTGCCAAAAAACATAACCTGGAAGCTAAACGAGATGAGATTGGAAATATCTTAATCAAAAAGCCGGCAACACCGGGTAAAGAAAAGGTAAAAACGGTGGTACTGCAAAGCCATATCGATATGGTTTGTGAAGCCAACGAAGGCACTGGCCACAATTTCGATAAAGACCCTATACAACCTGTAATTGATGGCAACTGGGTAAAAGCCAAAGGAACCACCCTGGGTGCTGACGATGGCATTGGCGTGGCTGCACAAATGACTATTTTAACCGCTACCGATATTGAACACGGCCCTATCGAATGTTTATTTACGGTGGATGAAGAAACCGGATTAACCGGAGCGTTTGCCCTTAAACCTGGTTTTTTCGATGGAAAAATTCTAATTAACTTAGATTCCGAAGACGAAGGTGAGCTTTTTATAGGTTGTGCCGGTGGTATTGATACCTTAGCAACATTCGAATACGACAGAGAAAAAGTTCCTGTCCAACATCATGGCTTTAAAGTAAGTGTTACCGGGCTGAATGGTGGCCATTCCGGAGATGAAATAGATAAAGGGCTTGGTAATTCAGTTAAAATAATGAACCGATTTTTATGGAATGCCTTTAATAAATTTGATATACGAATTGGGGAATTTGAGGGTGGAAAAGCAAGAAATGCAATACCTCGTGAGGCTTTTGCTCATATTACCGTACACAAAGACGAAAAAGATGAACTACTAAACTATTTTAACGAATATGCTCCGGCAGTAAAAAGCGAGCTTTCCATTACCGAACCCAAACTGGAACTTAGTATTGAAGAGGCTGATTTGCCTGAATTTGTTATCGATGAAGATACCCAGTTTGCTCTTTTAAACGGGCTGTATGCCTGTCCACACGGAGTATATGCCATGAGCCGTGAGATTGAAGGATTGGTAGAAACTTCAACTAACCTGGCATCCATAAAATTTATTGAAAACAACCAGATATTTATTACTACCAGTCAACGAAGCTCGGTAGATACCGCCAAAACTGATATTGCAAGTAAAGTAGAGAGTGTATTCCGGTTGGCCGGAGCAAAAGTTAAACATAGCGATGGATACCCCGGATGGAGACCCGACACCAACTCAGAGATTATGAAAATTACCGAAAAATCGTATAAAAAACTATTTAATGAAGAACCCATAGTACGAGCTATACATGCAGGCCTGGAATGTGGTTTATTCTTAGAAAAATACCCTTATTTAGATATGATTTCTTTCGGGCCAACCATTAAAGGAGCGCATACACCGGAAGAGAGAATTGATATTGAAACCACAGAAAAATTTTGGGATTTATTGCTGGATGTACTAAAAAATATCCCAACCGAATAAAAAGTTTGTTTTTTTCATTCATATTGTTGTCCTGTCTGATTTTATCAGGCAGGATTTTTTCTAATTCACACTTCGATAATCCCGATAGTTAACAGTGTGGCATAATTTTAGGTTTTAATAATCATCCTTTGACAGGCTCAGGATGACGAAGGATGACCAAAAATCATATAAAAAATGATATTTTTATCCATTTCCATAGACTTCTTAAAAATGCTGATATTTATTCACCGGAAATTATAACACTCCTTATTTTCGCTGGATTCTTAGTTGGCTTTATCAAACGATAGTAGGAAGCGTTACCGTTATCACCTATTTTATGATGCTGGGACTCCCCATCAATTTTGCCAATGAAACCATTCGCTTAGGCGTAATGATGCAAACACTGGTTTCTACGTTAAATTAAAAAAACACAACATAAACCAACCATATATCAACTGTTTCAGTTTTTCATTATTGCCGTTTATGGTGGTTTTATTCATATAGGGGTAGGTATTTTTTACTTTCGGCTTTAGTTCTTAATGCAGGTTATGATTTAGTTAAAGCCAATGCCATAAAAGTAATGGCCATATTTCTTTATAGCCCGTTTGCTTTAGCGATTTTTATGATGAATGGCCAGGTGCATTATGGTATGGGATTAATTTCTGCTAAAGGAAATATTTTTGGAGGTTATGTGGGTTCCAGGATAGCCATTCACCAAGGAAACAATTTTGTGCGATGGGTACTGATGATTGTTATCATCTTATTCTCAGCATTCTGCTTAACATCCACGAACTCGTTACAAATTTTGTTAAAGTCTAATGATTGTTAACGAAGTATCCTTATGCAGCTGATCAAGCTGACTTTTATTCCTTGAAAATCCCAACAAATAACCACCCCCTCCTGCACCACACAATTTTAAATAATAAGTATCCGAATCAATACCCTGTTTCCATATAGATTTGAATTCAGGAATAATCATCTCTTCAAAAGCCTCATATTGAAACAGAGAGAGTTGTTTTAAGGTTGAACAAAAGGTTGGGTGATCTCCCTGTAGTAAGGAATGAATACAACGATTATTTAAATCCAGCAAACGAGTTTTTATATTTTTCTCATATGTGGGCATCTTGCATTTATGGCGAAAAAGTTGAACATACTCCTGGGTTGTTCTTGTTTTTGATGTATCAATTAGAAATGGATAAAAAGAGGAAAGGTCAGGATTCACCGGTTGAATGTTATTTCCCTGAACCAGTAACCTCTGGTCCAAAAAACTAACTAATGGATCCAGTCCGGAGCTTTTTCCATGAAAAAAAGATTCGATTAAAGCTAATTGATCTTTTAAAATTATCCATTGATCTTTTACAGCTCCTTTTTGTCTTTTTTCGGAATACTTAGAAAAAATTGCGGCTACTAATGCACCGGAACTTCCTATACCATATCCTTCAGGGATTTTTGAATTAAAGAACAATCCATGCTTAATATCCGTTTTAAGCTGAGTAAGATTAAAAGAATAAAACAAACGGGAATCCATTTTTGCTTTCTCTAAATAGAGCGATAGCTGATGAAGTAATTTATTGGATTGAATTTGCTGTTGCAGGTTATTCGAATGTTTATCAATAAAATCCAGTTTACCGGAAAATTTTTCGAAAGGAATTAACAGAGCATCCGACTGATAAAGAACAGCATACTCGCCAAACAATAGTATTTTTGCATTAAAACTCATGAAAAAATTTGTTTTGGGCCATTCGAAATTTCATCATCTATCCATTTTCCATTTTCGCAAAATGGTAACAACTCATTTTCAATAAAATTAACCATTATGGCTTGTATTTTGTTTGGATAAAGAATATGAACATTAGGCCCGGCATCCAGGGTAAAAGCAAAGTTCAAACACTGCTTTCGCCTGAATTCCTTTAGTTTTTCAATAACAGCTAATGTATTGGGTTTTATTAAAAATATGGCTGGATTCGATGATAACATTAAAGCATGCAAGGTCATGGCTTCGCTTTCTACAATTTCCGCAAATAACTTTTCACCTCCTGTCTTTAACGCCAACAACATTTTCTCCAGGTTTATATTCGCCTGCAAATATCTTGCTTTTGCAAATGAATGATTCTCCATAAGCATATGCCCTTTGGAACTTGAAGAAGTTTTTTGTCCTGAATCAATAATTAAAACAGCATCCCGGTATGATTTAAACAGATGATGTACTTGCTCATCAATAGGTACGGCATATTCATCGGATGATTCAGTTACCCGTTCTGTTTTTCCCCATAAAACAGCTTTTCCGGGAATTGACCGGGATGCACTTCCGGAACCCAGCCGCGCTAAAAAGGAAGCTTTTCTGTAAAATTCATCCTGACCAGGAAGTGTGTGAAACAGCTCGCGTTCAATACTGCATAAACTATGTGCCAACGCACTGAACGAAGATGCTGAAGATCCTATTCCTGCCGAATGTGGAAAAGTATTCTTACTGTAAATTGTAAAATCCAGCTTTTTTAAAAAAGGTAAATACACCGCAATCTTTTCAAAATAATTTTTTATTCTTTTCTCAAAAGGTACATTCCGTTGATCTTCAAAAAAGTATCGAATGCTTGATTCGTCTGGCTCTTTTTTTTGATAGATGATATTCGTAATTGTTTTTGAATTTTTTAGATTAAAACTCAACGATGGATTCTGTGGCAATTGATCATCATGTTTTCCCCAGTATTTAATCAAAGCAATATTCGAAGGGCTCTCCCAACTTATAGATTGGCTGCCCGTCAAATCAAAATTTGCTAAATCGTATGCTTTTTGTTTATATTGAGTTGAGATTAACTTATCGTTCATAATACCAATCTTTTATAAGGAAAGATGATGTTTAACCCTTTTTTATTAAAATAGTTTTTCACATCATCCGGTTCGCCTTCATAGGTTGCCATCACAAAATCACCACCCCACGCTCCCAGTGATTTCACAGCACCTTTGAAATTCTCAAAATACTTTGATTTTACTGTGGATTCGTTTATGGTTTTTGAAATAATTTCTTCATGCTCACGGATGTAGCCATCAAATTCACTCAAGCTTTTGGATTGAATAATTCTTGCAGTTAACTGAGAAATTCGCTCAGCATCTTTCTTTTTATTTTTAACTTTTTCCTTATTTTTTAATACACTTTGCAATGAGTCCTGCTTCTTACCCAAATACACCAAATATATTTTATTCAGAAAACCGGGCTCAAAATTTACAGGCTGAATTGCCGGTTTATCCTGATATTGATATAAAATTGCGCTATCAGAGCGTGCACAGGCAATATCATAACCCGAACCGTCAAACAATGAAAAAAACAGCTCATATGGATTGATATCAGCCCAATACGCCAGATTAGAAATTAAAGAAGAACTGCTTCCCATACCCCAATCCGGTAAAATTTCAAGCTGCGTTTTGATTTGAATGCCCTGATCTGTTGAAAGCACATTGCTTTGATTTTTGATATAACTCAACAGTTTTTGCAGGTATTGTGCTATAGCTAAATCATTAGTATCAAGGATATTTAAAGAAATCAGATCGAATGTGGCCACAAACCACAACTTATCTTTTATGGACGATTCCCAGCTAATTTCATGACTTACATCACTGTTTTCTTCTATAAGTAAACGTTGCCCCACCTTCAATGGTACTGCCAGTGCCTGCGAACCTTCCATTACGAAGTATTCTCCGGTTAATAACAATTTGCCCCTTGAATAAAAAGAAGAACTCATTGTGTAGCATTCGTTTTTAAAGATGACAGATATTCCTGCACGGCTTTGTATGAAACTTTCCTGTCTTTAAAATAGGCTGCCGCTTTTTCCTTTTCCGTTTCATCGGCATTGAATGAATTAAGAATATTATTCAGGTGAAAACGCATATGTCCTTTTTGAATACCAGATGTGGTAAGAGCTTTAATGGCCGAAAAAGTATTGGCTAATCCAGCTGCAGCTGTTATTTCCATCAATTCACGAGCCGAAGGATTATCTAATATCTCCATTGAAAGTTTAGCCAGCGGATGCATGTTGGTTAATCCACCAACAGTCCCCAAAGCCATAGGGATTTTTAGTGAATACCTGAATTTCCCTTCGCTGATTTCGGCCTGTGTTAAACTTTTGTAATGCCCCTCTCTGGAAGCGAAAGAATGTCCGCAGGCTTCAATTGCCCTGAAATCATTTCCGGTAGCCAGTACAACAGCATCAATACCGTTATAAATCCCTTTATTGTGGGTTGTAGCCCTGTAAATATCAATGTTCGCAATATCCACAGCCATTTTAAACTTACGGGCAAATTCTTCAGGCGTTAATTCCCCCGATATTTCGGACAACTGATCAATTGGGCATTCAACAAAACACTCTACAATACTTTCCGGCGTGTGGTTCGATAAAATTGCCATAATAATTTCACAGTTTTTTTCTTTGCCCTGGAAATTATTGGCCAGATAATTTTTTAAAGAATCAGCCATTTGCTCCAACACGGAATTTATAATATTGGCACCCATAGCATCCACTGTTTCGAAGGAAACTTTTAGCTGGTAGTAATCTTCTAATTTATCAGTAAAATCAATAAGTTCAATATTTGTAACTCCGCCACCCCGCTTTTTCATATTTGTAAGCAAAGATTCAGAATCTTTAATCAACTGATTTTTAAGATCATTCATTTGATTCAATAAAACCGTAGAATCGCCATTCCACTGAAAATGCACCTGTCCCACTTTGGTTGTCGAAATAACATTGGACTTAAATCCCCCTTTATTGAACCAAAATTTGGCTGCTGCCGAAGCAGCTGCCACCACCGAACTCTCTTCAATCACCATAGGTACAAAATAGTACTTTCCATTAATCAAAAAGTTAGGGGCTATGCTGTATGGCAAAAAATAGTTCGATAATACATTTTCGCTAATCTCTTCCAGCGTTGACTGAATCTGAGTGTCTTTTACCTTAAACTCATCCAGAATCTTAAAGCTCTCTTTTTCTTTATTTTGCTGCTTCGCAATTAACTCAATCTTTTCAGGGTTACTTAATTTTGAAAATCCACCGATATATTGAAATTCTTTCATGGTTTAATCCTTTATCGTTAAATAAGTATAAGCCATTTGTAATCCTTTAAGCTGATACTGAATATATTCGCGTAACTTTTCATAATCTTCACGAGCATAGCGCAGCATGGTTGATGCCTGTCCGTACACAGATGGCAACCGGCTTTTTTGCATCAAATAATAACCATCTAAAAAAGAACGAATTCCGCCCGAAATAATAATTTGTTTACATTTCACTTCACTTGAATTTTCGACTACTATATTGATATCTTCAATCATTTGTCCAGCACTATTCCCCACTTTTGAAAAAGGTTCCAGCATTTCCTGTACGATTGGCATACTGCGTTTTAGCTCTACTTTCGAAAAATTAGTTCCGCCATATGCACCCAGCTCAATTGCTTCCAAAGGCAGGTTTAACAATTCTTTTAAGCTTTCCGGGCCAAAGCCCTGCCCTACTTCTTTTACGATAACTTTTAGCTTTGTCTTCTCCAAAAATTTCGTAATCGTTTCCATAGGTGATTGAAACAAGATATCACCTTCGGGCTGCAGCCATTCCTGTATCGGGTTTACATGAATCACCAATCCATCAGCTCGTAATTTTGTAACCAAATCAACTATTTGCTGTATCTTGTCCTGTTTAATTGCCTGCTCAACCTGACTAATCCCTAAATTGGCATAAAAAGGGAGCTCATGGCCAATAACATCTCGTAGATCGAAATGACTCAGGTATTCGTCACTTTCTAATAAAGTACGGCACGATCCTAATCCCATGCCTAATCCAAACTCGTTACAGGCTCTGGCTAAATTGGTATTGATGATTTTGGCATATTCGGTTCCGCCGGTCATACTTGAAATCCACAACGGATTTTTCATGGCCTTACCCAAAAACTGAAGGGACAAATCATCCTGTTTCGGATGAGGTTTTAGTATCGGTTCGTAATTAAACCGATCGTCGTGCTCAATGGCCGATGATTGTGAATTCAAAGCCAAATCAATATGATCTTTCTTTCGTTTTTCCATAATACTCAGTTTTCATATCCCCATCTCTTTGCCGATCACCATTTTTAAAATTTCCGAAGTTCCTTCTCCAATACTTAATATCCGTTGGTCGCGATAAAACCTTTCGATGTCATTATCTTTAAATAAACCATATCCACCAAAAATCTGAACGGCTTCATCAGCAATTTCCCTGGCAATTTCTGATGTATACAATTTAGAGATAGCCGCTTGTTTGGAAAATGGCATTTGATTATCCTTTAACCAGCAACTGGTATAAAGATAGTTTCGTGCTAATTCGATTTTTACTTCCATATCAACCAGTTTGTGGGAAATAACCTGAAATTGATTCAGTCTGGAACCAAATTGCTTTCTCTTAGCAGAGTATTCTTTGGCCATATCCAGAGCACCTTGTGCCAAACCTAGTCCAATAGCTGCAACAGAAAGCCTTCCGGCATCGAGTGTTTCCAAAACAATCCGTAAGCCTTTACCCCGTTCACCCAACAAGTTTTCTTTAGGTACTTCGGCATTCTGAAATGTTAGCCGACCAGTATCAGCAGCACGCCAAACCATTTTGTTTTTTATACTTTCGGCTTGATACTTTGACTTTTCTCTTTCTACCAAAATGGCTGAATATTCTTTCCTGGTTGGATCAGTGCTTGTATTTGACAATAATGTAACTCCCATAGAAATTGCTGAAGCCGAATTGGTGATAAATATTTTTTGCCCGTTTACCATCCAATAATTATTCTCTAACCTGGCTGTGGTTTCTATTGCTTTAGCATCGGAGCCTGCATTGGGTTCAGTTAAACCAAAACCCCATACATATTGTCCGGTAGTTAATTTGGGTAACAATCGTTGTCTCTGATCATCCGTTCCGTATTTAAAAATTGGCGATAATCCTAATGAGTTATGCGCAGCAACCGTAGCTGCTTGCGAACTATCGATCCGAGCCAGCTCTTCGACAGCAATAATATAAGATAGCGTATCCAAATTTTGTCCACCATACTCCTTGGGAATAGTTACACCAAATAAACCCAGTTTTCCCATTTTTCGTGTTATCTCTGGCGAAAATTCAGAATATTCGTCTAATTTTTTAGCGATTGGCTTAATTTCTTTTAATGCAAACTCCCTGACTTGCGATCTTAAATTTTCGTGTTTATCCTGAATTAATGGATGATATATATTTCTATTCATTACTTATTTAAATTTTTGAATATGAATTAAAATCATTTACTTTTGTTCCAAGCTGGTTTTCTTTTTTCTAAAAAAGCATAAATGCCTTCATATGCTTCTTCCGATATTTTTAACCGGGCTATTGAATTTGCCGTTAAATCATTCATTTGATCATGATTCAATCCCATTTTTAGTTCTCTGATTAAAAATTTAACTTCTTTTATACCATTGGGTGATGCGCTTATGACATCGTTTACTAATAATTCTAAAGTCTGTTCCATTTCATGCTGACCTAATACAAAATCAATCAGGTTATACTTTAAAGCTTCATGCGCTGTAATTCTCTTACCGGTAAACATTAATAATTTGGCTTTGTGTTCGTTTAAGCGCGTCAGCACATAAGGCAATATCGTGGATGGTGCCAATCCGATTTTTACTTCAGAAAATGAAAATACAGTATCTTTTTCGGCAAGAACAATATCAGTTGCCGCTAACAGTCCGTTCCCGCCACCAAAAACATTTCCGGCTGCAACTGCAATAACAGGTTTTGAACAATGGTAGATATGACTTAAGCATTTGGTCCATAACTTTCCATCTCGCAAATTTTCATCAAAGCCTGATTTGTTTTTTGCCAGCATCTTTTTTAAATCTGCTCCGGCACTGAACGATTTGCCTTTTCCCCTTAATATAATTACACGGACATCAATATCATTGTTCAGAAGCTGAAAACTTTCCGTCAACTCCTGAAGCATTTCGTTATTTACCGCATTCTGCACATCCGGCCTGTTGAGCCAGACCGTTGCGGTATACTTTTGAATATCGACTTGTATGGTATGATAATCTTTCATTCTACTACATTCTGTAAATTCCGGGTTTGTAATCAGGTATTTCTTTATTTGCTGCGATGGAAAGTCCCAGAGCGATCATCTTTCGGGTATCCACCGGATCAATAATCCCATCATCCCAAATTCTGGAAGTACTGTAATACGCTGAACCTTCCTGCTCATATCTTTCAGTAATCTGCTTTTTCAACTCTTCTTTGTTATCCGAACCATTTTTTTTAACACTCCATAATACTTCTGCTGCCTGTCGGCCGCCCATCACAGATATTTTAGCATTGGGCCAGGTAAACAGTAAATTCGGATTATAAGCTCTGCCTGCCATGGCATAATTTCCTGCACCGTGCGATCGACCGTAAATGATGGTAATTTTAGGCACATTGGTAGTGGCTACAGCATGAACCATTTTAGCTCCATCCTTGGCAATTCCTTTGTGCTCTACATCTTTACCTACCATAAATCCTGAAATATTATGCAAAAAAACGAGCGGTATTTTTCGAGTACTGCACATTTCAATAAAATGAGTTCCTTTTAAAGCCGATTCGGAAAACAGTACTCCGTTGTTGGCAACAATTCCAATCGTTTGCCCTTTAATCCTGGCAAAGCCAGTAACCAACGTTTTTCCGTAGTTGGGTTTAAACTCCTGAAACCTGCTTCCATCCACAATTCGGGCAATAATTTCGTAAGGATTCATCCATCGTGAACTCTGTGAATGAATAATACCATATAACTCCCTGGCGGGATATAAAGGTTCTTCTATTTTTTCAGAAATTTGGACTGTTTTTTTTGGCTTGGGCAGATTTTCAAAAATGTTCCGGCACATCTGAATCGCTTCTTCTTCTGTTTTTGCCATATAATCCGCAACCCCTGAAATGTGAGTATGTGCATAAGCTCCACCCAGATCTTCGGCCGATATGGTTTCTCCAATGGCTGCTTTTACTAAGGGTGGGCCAGCCAGAAAAATTGTTCCCTGATTTTCTACTATAATCGATTCGTCGCTCATGGCAGGAATATATGCTCCACCTGCAGTACACGACCCCATAACCATAGCTATTTGTGGAATTCCGGCTGCTGATAAGCGGGATTGATTATAAAAAATCTTTCCAAAATGATCCCTGTCGGCAAAAACTTTGGCCTGTTCCGGTAAGAAAATTCCACCCGATTCTACAATATAAACACAAGGGAGATGATGTTCATAAGCAATCTCCTGCGCTCTTAAATGTTTTTTTATGGTTTCATATACATACGTTCCGCCCTTAACCGTGGGATCATTAGCAATTATTACACTCTCAATACCCTGAATAATTCCAATTCCGGTTACAATGCCGGCAGAATGAAATTTCCCTTCATACAAATCGTTGGTTGCCAAAGCCGAAAATTCGTAAAATTCTGTTTGACTATCAATGAGTGCATTAATCCGTTCTCTGGCTAACCACTTCCCTTTTGATTTGTGTTTCTGAACGTACGGATCATCATTCCTTTCGGTTACTTTTTGCAACCTTTTTTTGAAATCATCAATAACCTGAATGGTTTCGTTATAATTGCTTTTATACTCGTCTGAACCGGATTTTACATTAGATTTCAAAACCGTTAAATCGTTCATTTCATTCTTTTTAAAATAGTTAAGAGTTGCCGTTAAATTCATTGTATATCGTCTTTTTAAAACAGGAATATGCTGAATATTACTTAGTAGGTAATACCCAGCATTCCTTTTAATTCAAGTATTTGCATTTAAAAAATTATGCAAACACCTATTTTTTTAAATCAATTTAAAGATTACCACATCTATAATTAATCCTAACAAAAACAGCATTCCAAAGGATCTGTTAAATACAAATGCGCGATGCACCAAATACAATGGCCATCCTTGGCCCAGCTCACCTTCGGGTGCTTTATCGGGTCGTTTTTTTAGCATTACTTTGGATTCTTTTATAAACTTTGGAACAGAAAGGATTACCAATAAAATAGCAGGTCCTAACTGGCCTGTAAAAACAAGATAAATAACGAGTGCATATTGTAAAATCCACAATCCGATAACAGAATACCGGGATGCTTTTTCACCAATAATTACCGGTAGAGTCTTAATTCCTTTGGCTTTATCTTCTTCGAGCTTATCGGTATGCTTTCCAAGCAAAACAGTTGTCGGGCCAATTGCATATACGAGGCTTACCAAGGCAACCCAGTTACTCCATTCACCACCCGAAACAACAAAATATGTTCCGCCAATCATTAGTGGCCCCCAGACCAAAACAACAGAAATTTCGCCCAATCCGAAATATTTTAATGGCCAGGTATAAAAAAGCAGGAAAAATAATCCGGGAATTAAAACCCACAAAGTCTGTAATCCTACCTGGTAAGTAATAATTAAGCCGGCAAATAGAGCCAACAAACCGGTTACCACAATAAATGCGATAAACTTACCTTTGGACATAAATCCATTTTCCAATGGATGTGGCCCATATTGTGCCCGGTAGTAATTATCTTTATCTACTCCTTTTTTATAGTCTACATAATCGTTTAGCAGATTATTTGTGGCATGCGCCAACACCAAGCCAAAAAAGCTTAACACAAATATCGCCCATGAAAAATTTCCATTGCGGTAAGCTAATAATCCGCCAATACCTGCAGCAATAGCTGTCATAATAAATACAGCGGCACGACTGGCAATAAGCCAGCGGGAAATTAGGTCGTAACTATTCCATTCTTCCTTAGTAACCCTGGGAATAACTCTTAAAGCATTTATCCATACTTTGAACATATCTTAATAATTTAGATTAAACATAATTTTATCTCTTGTTTTGATAAACAACGAAAACCAAAAAATGTTAACAGATATTAAGATTTGTTTATCTTTAAATAAAAAAAATTTCTATTGGACTGAATAACAGAAATTTTATCTTTATATAATCACCTTAAAATATAATTTTCAAAAAAAATTTTGATTTTAAAAAACATGTACGTATAATTGCACAATCAAAAAAGACAAAAAATGAATTTACAATTTGTACATACTGTTCATCATCACCATCATCACATTGGTACGGGCACAGTATGCAAAATTTTGTAGATTCCTAAAGATATAATTAACCATCAAAGGGCTTGCAAATTTTGCAGGCCCTTTTTCATTTAATACCATTTAGACCAAAAATAACAACCATGTACACATCACAAAAACATCATATTCATCATCATTCGAGTGGAAAACACACCCGGCAGAAGATACTATGACTTGTTTTAAGGTTCGATAAATGAAATTAAAAGGTCTGCAGTTCTCTGCAGGCCTTTTTTGTTAAACAAAAATCAACAACATTAAAAATGGAAAAATTAAAAATTGCATTACAAAAATCAGGACGACTTAGTGAAAAGTCCATTCAATTATTACAGGAGTGTAATATTAAATTAACCAACGGAAACCGTAAACTTATAGCTGTATCCTCCAACTTTCCCATAGAAATATTGTATTTGCGGGATGATGATATTCCTCAATACATAAACGATGGAGTAGCCGATATTGGCATTGTTGGCGAAAACGAAATGCTCGAAAAAAACTATCCACTCACAATTTATCAGCGGCTGGGTTTTGCAAAATGCCGTCTCTCGCTGGCTATCCCAAAAACAGAAAACTACCAGTCAATAAACTACTTCCGAAATAAAAAAATTGCCACCTCCTATCCTTCCATTCTAAAAACCTTTCTCAAGAAAAACAATATTAATGCTGAAATACACCAAATCAGTGGGTCTGTAGAAATATCACCAAGTATCGGTTTGGCCGATGCCATTTTCGATATTGTGAGCTCGGGCAGTACCTTACTAAGTAACGGTTTAAAAGAAGTAGAGAAAGTAATGAACTCGGAAGCCGTAATTATTGGAAACAAAAATTTAGAAAGCCAAAAAGCTAAAATTTTGGAAGATATGCTGTTTCGTATACGAGCCATCCAAACGGCCAATTCTAATAAATATATTTTGCTTAATGCACCAAAAAATAAATTAGAAGAAATAACGCAAGTAATTCCCGGGATGAAAAGCCCTACCATTATGCCCTTAGCCGAGGAGGGCTGGTACTCAATACACTCTGTAGTTAACGAAGATAAATTCTGGGAAATCATAGATAAACTGAAGAATGCGGGTGCACAGGGAATTTTAGTAGCACCCATAGAAAAAATGATACTTTAAAAATAGGACAACCATGAAAATAGTTGAATATCCAAATCAAAAAGAGTTACAGAAAGTACTTGAGCGGCCGGCTTTTGAAGTCACTAATCTGGAAAAAACAGTTCAGAATATAATCAAAAGAGTTAAAACAAAGGGCGATCAGGCATTAAAGGAACTGAGCCTGCAGTTTGATAAAGTTGAAATTAAAAATCTTAAAGTATCTTCAGAAGCTATAAACGATTCGAAACAATTCATTTCGAATGAATTGAAAAAAGCGATGCAGCTTGCGGCAGAAAACATAGCTAAATTTCACAAGGCACAAATACCTAAAGAAATTACTATCGAAACCACCAAAGGAGTTACCTGTCGGCAAAAACCTGTTCCTATCCAAAAAGCAGGATTGTATATTCCGGGTGGTTCTGCCCCTTTAATTTCCACGGCGCTAATGTTAGCAATTCCAACCCGGTTAGCCGGATGTAAGGAAATTGTACTCTGTACACCCCCTAATAAAGATGGCAGCATCAATCCTGCGATACTTTATGCTGCAGAAATTTCCGGTGTAACTAAACTATTTGCATGTGGCGGAGCGCAGGCAATTGCTGCTATGGCCTTTGGAACAGAATCCATTCCAAAAGTTGATAAAATTTTCGGCCCCGGCAACCAGTATGTTACTATGGCAAAGCAAATCATTGCATCGCAGGGTATAGCTATCGATATGCCGGCCGGGCCATCAGAAGTAATGATATTGGCCGACGAAACAGCCAACCCCGAATATATTGCTGCCGATTTGCTTTCTCAAGCTGAACACGGGCCTGACAGCCAGGTTATTTTGGTGACAAACAGTAACGTTATAGCCAATGAAACATTATCTTCTGTAGATAAGCAGCTTAAAACATTGCCCAGAAAAGAAATAGCGGTGCAATCACTTAAATCCGGGGCTATTATAATAGTAAAAAATGAATCCGAGATGATTACTATTAGTAATGAATACGCACCTGAGCACTTAATAATTGCTACGCAAAATACCGAAAAAATGGCTCAACAGGTAACACAAGCCGGGTCTGTTTTTCTGGGAAATTATACTCCCGAAAGTTTGGGCGACTATGCCTCGGGCACAAATCACACATTGCCAACTAATGGTTATGCCAGAAGCTACAGCGGACTAAATATGGATGCCTTTTTTAAGAAGATTACATTTCAGAAAGCAACAAAAAAAGGATTGGAGCTCATAGGCCCTTTTGTGGAACAAATAGCCGACACAGAACAGCTGCAGGCACACAAAAATGCAGTGAGTATTAGACTTAAAACCATGAAAGATGAAGACTAAAATTAATTTTGATATCAACAAGTTGGTAAGGCCAAATATTTTAAAATTAAAGCCCTACCAATCGGCTCGTGAACAGATGAGCGATAAAAATGCGATTTTATTGGATGCCAACGAAAATCCATTTCCGGTTGAATATAACAGGTATCCCGATCCTTTGCAACGAGAACTAAAAATGAAGATTGCAGAACAAAAGAAAACTCCCGTTGAAAATATTTTTTTGGGAAATGGCAGTGATGAGATTATAGATTTGCTTATCCGTGCATTTTGTATTCCGGGTAAAGATTCGATTCTAATTAATGTGCCCACCTACGGAATGTACGAAGTCTGTGCCAACATGAACGATGTAAAAGTTATTAAAGTTGAACTGGATGATGAATTTCAGATCGATATACCTACAGTTTTGAAAAAAAGCCAACAGGCTAAAATCATATTCATTTGTTCTCCCAATAATCCAACAGCTAATCTAATTCAACAAGATTTAATCGTTGACTTGCTCGAAAATTTCAACAGAATCGTAGTGGTGGATGAAGCGTATATTGATTTTGCCAATGATGCAGGGTTTTTATCTAAAATTGACAACTACCCAAACCTGGTAGTTTTACAAACCTTTTCGAAGGCTAGAGCTATGGCGGGAATCCGTTTAGGAATGGCCTTTATGAATGCTGAAATTGTAAATATCTTAACTAAAATAAAGTATCCTTACAATATCAGCCTGTTGAATCAAAAAGCTGCACTAAAGGCTCTGGAAGATGACTCTGTGAGTTCAGAAATAAAAGCAATTCTGCAACAAAGAGATTGGCTAATTTCTGAACTGCAAAAATTGAAAATAGTAGAAAAAATTTGGCCTTCAGACGCCAATTTCCTCTTGGTTCAATTTAAAAACCACAAGCAAGTATTTGATTTTTTGAAAAAGGAAGGAATCATTGTGCGTGATCGATCCAACGAACCAAATTGTAATGGCTGCCTGCGAATTACGGTTGGAAAATCTCTTGAAAATCTAATGTTAATTACAATTTTAAAGCATTTGGATAAACGTATTTCTGAATATGATTTTTTTGAAATCCAGAAATCGTATTAATAATTGAACTTAGTGAAGCTTTATGCCCTTAGTGGTAGAATATTCTAACCACAAAGAACTCAAAGGATATCACAAAGAGGAACAAAGACTTAATAAAGAAAAATATGAAGAAGATATTGTTTTTAGATCGTGATGGAACGATCATAAAAGAACCCTTAGATGAACAAATAGATTGCCTGGAAAAACTGGAATTTATTCCGGGAGTATTCCGGGTTTTGTACCAACTCATCAATCAATATGATTACGAACTGGTTATGGTCTCCAACCAGGATGGTTTAGGAACCGGCGCCTATCCTATCGAGACATTCAATTTGGTTCAGGAAAAAGTATTAACCACTTTAAAAGGCGAAGGAATAGAATTTTCAGAAATACTCATCAATGATTCTTTTCCTGTTGATAACAGTCCGAACCGAAAACCCAATACAGGCTTGGTAAATAAATACCTAAACTCCGATCTGGACTACAAAAGTTGTTATGTAATTGGCGATCGCTTAACGGATTTACAACTAGCACTAAACATGAATCTCAAAGGGATTTTATTATGTGAAAATGCTGATATTAATATAGCCAACGATAAAACTCTTTTTAGTTGTAAAAACTGGGATGAAATACTGGAAATTATCCAAACAAAATGCAGGTCGGCGGATATAATCAGAAACACAAAAGAAACTCAAATTGAAATTCAATTAGCTTTAGATGGAAATGGAAAAGCAAATATTTCAACAGGGCTTCGATTCTTTGACCACATGCTGGAGCAACTGGCAAAACACTCTGGTGTTAACCTGTCGGTAAAAGTAGTCGGTGATTTAGATATAGATGAACACCATACGATTGAAGATACAGCATTAGCTTTAGGTGAAGCTTTCCTCAAAGCCTTAGAAAACAAAAAAGGTATAGAACGATACGGTTTTGTACTACCTATGGACGATTGTCTGGCTCAGGTTGCAATAGATTTTGGCGGCCGTCCATGGTTAGTATGGGACACTGAATTTAAACGCGAAAAGATTGGTGATATGCCTACTGAAATGTTTTATCACTTTTTTAAATCCTTTGCTGATGCAGCCAAATGTAATCTGAACATAAAAGCTGAAGGAAACAATGAACACCATAAAATTGAAAGCATTTTTAAAGCATTGGGAAGAAGTATTAAGAAGGCTGTTAAACAGGAGGAATATTCATATGCACTCCCATCAACTAAAGGAATGTTATAAACAAACTATTCATGCTTCGACTAGCTCAGCATGACAAAAAGAAGCGAATGTCATCCTGAGCCTGACTGATGAACAGGTTACAATAAATTAGAAATTATGAAAATAGCAATTATAAAATACAATGCGGGAAATATTCAGAGTGTAGCTTTTGCATTGGAAAGGCTGGGGATAAAACCAGTTGTTACCGATAATCGTGAAATCATACAAAAAGCAGACAAAGTAATATTCCCCGGAGTAGGCGAAGCTTCCTCAACCATGGACTATTTGCGCCAGTCGAAACTCAATACCTTAATTCCAATTCTAAAACAACCTGTACTGGGAATCTGTTTGGGCATGCAATTAATGTGCAATTATTCTATGGAAGGTAATACCCGTTGTTTAGGGATTTTTGATGAAAAAGTAGAAAAATTTCCACCCAAAAATAAAGTTCCGCATATGGGATGGAACACAATAAACAATTTAAATGGCCCATTATTTAAGGGTCTACCAAAAAACAGCTATGTGTATTTTGTGCATAGTTATTTTGTAAATACAAGTTTATATAGCATTGCCGAATGTAATTATATTCAGCCATTCAGTGCTGCATTACAAAAAAATAACTTTTTCGCTACTCAGTTTCACCCTGAGCGTAGTGGAAAAACAGGTGAAATCATTTTAAAAAACTTTATAACATTATGATAGAAATAATACCAGCAATCGATTTAATGAACGGTCAATGTGTAAGGCTGTCGCAGGGAAAATACAACCAAAAAACTGTATACTCAAATCAACCGGCACTTGTTGCTAAAGCATTCGAAAACCAGGGATATAAACGTTTACACCTGGTTGATTTGGATGGCGCCAAATCGGGGAAACCAAAGAACTTGAATGTTTTAAATGATATTTGTGCAACAACAAAGCTAACAGTTGATTATAGCGGAGGTATTCGAACCGAAGCCCAGGTAAAAATGGCAATTGATGCAGGTACCGATTTTATCGGTATTGGAAGTCTGGCCGTTAAAGAACCTGATACTCTTAAAAAAATTATTCAGCAATTTGGTGCAGAAAGATTCATTATTGCTTCCGATGTTTACAATAATAAAGTTTATATTAATGGTTGGTTAAAACAAACAAGTACCGGAATTTTTGACCTGATATCAGCATATAGTAAACTTGGAGTTAACAAATTTATGTGCACAGATATTTCTCGTGATGGCATGCTACAAGGGGTTAATATAGATTTCTATAAATCATTAAAAGAAAAATTTAATGATAAATACATTATTGCCAGTGGTGGTGTAAGTGCTAAGAAAGATATTTACCAATTAGAAGAAGCAGGTGTTGATGCTGTTATCGTGGGTAAAGCATTTTATGAAGATATTATTCCCGTTGAAAATTTAACCTTAAAGCAATGTTAGCCAAAAGAATTATACCTTGTCTGGATATAAAAGACGGACAAACCGTTAAAGGAATTGAATTTGAAAATCTCCAATTGGTGGGTGATTCGGTTAAACTGGGCAAATATTACAGCGATAACGGAGCTGATGAACTGGTATTCCTCGATATTACTGCATCGCATGAAAAGCGTAAAACATTAAGTAAGCTGGTTACCCGTATAGCCAAGGAAATAAACATTCCGTTTACTGTGGGCGGAGGGATTTCAAGTCTCCAGGATGCAGCGGCTATTCTTTCTGCAGGTGCGGATAAAATTACGGTTAACTCATCAGCTATTAAAAACCCGGAATTAATTAGCCTGATTGCTCAAAAATTCGGTAGCCAATTTATTGTACTGGCCATTGATGCGCGGCTGGAAAATAATCAATGGGTGGTATATAAAAACGGAGGCAGAATTAAAACAGAATTAGAGCTTTTTAGCTGGTCAAAACAAGCACAATATCTGGGTTGTGGTGAAATTTTATTTACTTCAATGAATCATGATGGAACAAAAAACGGTTTTGCCCTGGAGCCTCTAAAACTACTTACTAAAAATTTAAACATACCAGTAATAGCTTCAGGTGGCGCAGGATCAATAAAAGATTTTGAGACTGTCTTTAGCTACGCAGGCGTAGAAGCCGCTTTGGCTGCCAGTGTTTTTCATTATAAAGAAATTGAAATAAAAAAACTTAAACGACAACTGTCTTTACATGGTATTTCTGTAAGAGACTATCAATGATAGAGCTAACAGCTCTGAGCTAAAAAAGACTTTAAAAATCAAAACATAAAAAAATGGAACAAAATTTAAACTTCGATAAATTAAACGGATTAATACCCGCAATTATACAAGATTATAATACTAAAGAAGTATTAATGCTTGGATTTATGAACCAGGAAGCCTATGAAAAAACCATGGAAAAACAAATGGTTACCTTTTATAGTCGCACGCGTAAACAATTGTGGACTAAAGGCGAAACAAGCGGTAATTATTTGCAGGTAAAAGAAATCATTCCGGATTGTGATAACGACACACTGCTCATTTTGGCCAATCCCGTGGGACCAGTTTGCCATACTGGTAGCAAAACCTGTTTTGGCGAGCGAAACCCAAAATTTGACCTGAATTATTTACAGGAAATTATTGACCAACGGCGCGATGAAATGCCTGAAGAATCCTATACAACCAAACTTTTCGAAAAAGGGATCAATAAAATTGCACAAAAAGTAGGGGAAGAAGCCGTTGAATTAATCATAGAAGCCAAAGATCATAATGATGACTTATTTCTGAACGAAGCAGCTGATTTGGTTTACCATTTGCAGGTTTTATTATCGGCTAAAAGTTTTAAATTAAATGATGTTATACAAATTTTGGGGGAAAGACATAAATAAATGTAACTTCTTGTTTTAATTATAAAAAAATATTTTTATCTTTGTAAAGATAAATACAAGTATGAACAAACAATCTTTCACATATTATTATTTCTACTTTTATTGCTCACAATAAAGGCAGGAAATACTATGTGAAAAATATAAAAATATTTAAACACGAAGGTCCTGCCAATAAGCAGGGCCTTTTTTATTTTTAAATTTTACATTATGAAAGTTCATAACATAGCATCCACTTATTTTTTCTTTTTTGGATATTATTATTTTCATCATATCCCGGGACGGCTATGCTTAAACTGAAAGTATAAAAACAATTATAAACCAAGCGTCCCGGAAAACCCCGGGGCGCTTTTTTATTATATGCGCTATGAAAATTAGTATACAGGGAATTAATGGAGCTTTTCACGAAGAAGCCGCAAGAAATTATTTTAAAAAGGATATTAGGATTATTCCCAATATTACTTTCGAGGAAGTTATAAGTTCAGTAATTTCCGGAACAGCTGATTTCGGGATTGTAGCCATTGAAAATACGCTTTCGGGAACCATCCATTCCAATCTTAATTTAATCAGGCAATCCGGATTAAAAATTACTGGCGAAGAGTACCTCTCCATTCTTCAAAATCTCATTGCCCTCCCCGGAACCAAAATGGAGAATATTAAACAGGTTTTTTCTCATTACATGGCTATAAATCAATGCAGAAAATTTTTCCAAAAATACCCGCAAATAAAACTTATTGAATCAGAAGATACTGCTTTCAGCATTCGAACAATTGCCAATAACAAACTCAAAAATGTCGCTGCCATAGGAAGTAAGCTGGCTGCAGACTATTATGAAATGGAAATTATTTTTCAAAATATAGAAACCCACCAGAAGAATTATACCCGATTCTTAATCCTGGATAAAAAAATCAATACACAAAATTTTAATAAGGCTTCACTATCTTTTACCCTGCCACATCGAAAAGGTAGTTTGGCTAATATCCTTAACATCATTGCTTTCAACGAGCTTAACCTGACCAAAATTGAGTCAGTGCCCATTATTGGCGAACCCTGGCATTACTTATTCTATGTGGATGTTCAACTGAATAAACCAGAGCTTTACTTTCAAATGCTCAATACAGTTAAAACCCTAACGAGAGATTTAACCATCTTAGGCCATTATAAATCAGGAATTCAATTGTTTAACCAAATACATAATGTACAATATGAAACCAGCAAAAAGAATTGAAAATGTTAAAGCGTATTACTTCTCGGAAAAATTGGAAGAAGTAAGGCAATTAAAAAACCAGGGAGTAAATATTATCAACCTGGGAATTGGAAGTCCGGATTTACCTCCGCACCCTGATATAATTGAATTATTAAATCAATCGGCACAAATACCGGAAAATAATGGTTACCAGCCTTATCGTGGGGTAAAAGAGCTCAGAAATGCATTTAGTGACTGGTATAAAAAAATCTATCGGGTCGCCATTCATCCGGACAAACAAATCCTTCCATTGATGGGATCAAAAGAAGGCATTATGCATATATCAATGGCCTTTTGTAATCCGGGTGACCGCGTATTAATTCCAAATCCAGGCTATCCTGCATACACTGCTGCAGCAAAACTATTAAATCTTGATATCCAATATTATCATTTAACAGAAGAGAATGATTGGCTTCCTGATTTTGATGAGATGGAAGAGCTATGTAATGAGAAATGCAAAATCGTATGGATAAATTATCCTCACATGCCAACCGGCAAAGTTGCTTCAACCGAACAGCTGGCAAAAATAGTAGGATGGGCAAGATATCGAAACGTTTTATTAGTTAATGACAACCCATATAGTTTAATCTTAAATGATAAACCTGAAAGCATTTTATCTTTTTTGAATGAATACAGTGATTTAATCGAATTAAATTCATTGAGTAAATCACACAACATGGCAGGTTGGCGTGTTGGAATGATAGGTGCATCAGAAGAAAACATTCATTATATTCTGAAAATAAAAACCAATTTCGACTCAGGGATGTACAAACCCATTCAGTTGGCTGCTATCAAAGCATTAAGTCTGGATAAAAAATGGTATGAAAAAATAAATACAGAATATACAGCCAGAAAAAAAATGGTATGGGAATTACTGGATAATTTATTATGCACATACAAAAAAATGGGAGCAGGCTTATTTGTATGGGCAAAAATACCTCAAAGCTTTTCAAACAGTTACGAATTTTCTGATTATCTGTTATATACCATGGGTATTTTTGCAGCTCCCGGAAATATTTTTGGTCACACCGGGCAAAAATATATTCGTTTCTCGCTCTGTGCGGATAAAGAAACACTTAATCAAGCTATAATACGAGTAAAAGAACTTAAAAATAAACTGTTATGCGAATAAGTATAATCGGATTAGGACTAATTGGTGGTTCAATGGCAATTGATTTAAAAAAACGTGGCTTTGCCAGGACAATTATTGGCGTTGACACAAACAAACTACATTTAAATACCGCTTTAAACATGGGCATTATCGATCGGGCTTGTACATTAGATGAAGCCATAGATAATACCGATTTAATTATTTTTGCTATTCCGGCTAAAGAAACTATACGACTTTTACCAAAAGTTCTTAATAAAGTTGACCAACAGATTATAACCGATGCATGTTCAGTTAAAGGCACCATTTGCGAACGGGTAAAGCATCATCACAAAAGGAAAAATTATGTTGCCTCCCACCCTATGGCTGGTACAGAAAACTCAGGCCCCTGGGCTGCTCAATCAGGCCTGTTTGATGGCAAAGCAATTTTATATTGTGATGTCGAAGACAGCAGCGAACAAGCTCTATCCACCATACAAAAAATGTACGAATACCTAAATATGCGTCCATTGTATATGAATGCATACAATCACGATGTCCATGTAGCGTATGTATCGCATATATCACATATCAGCTCTTTTGCATTAGCGCTAACAGTTTTAGATAAAGAAAAGAATGAAAAAAATATTTTCAACCTGGCAAGCGGAGGATTCGACTCAACAGTACGTCTTGCTAAGAGCTCAGCGGATATGTGGAGCGACATTTTCGAAAATAATAGTGTAAATGTAATTTCTGTATTAGACACTTTTATTGATAAACTGAATGATTTTAAAACAGCCATTAACGACAGTAATTTAAATAAGATGAACGAATTGATTCAAAAAGCAAACCATATTAAAAAAATTTTATAATCATGGAATCAACCATTAAAATAAAAAAAATAAAAGAATGGGCTATTAGCAGCACCGAGAAACCTATTATTATTTCCGGACCTTGTAGTGCAGAAACTGAAAAGCAGGTAATGCAAACGGCAAAACAGCTAAAAGCAAATGGAATTGAAATTTTCAGGGCAGGAATTTGGAAACCACGAACACGCCCAAACTCATTCGAAGGAGTTGGAACTCCCGGGTTGGAATGGCTTAAACAGGTAAAAGCAGAAACAGGAATGTTAATTTCAACCGAGGTGGCTAATGTAAAACATGTGTACGAATCAATTAAAGCGGGTATTGATATGATATGGATTGGTGCACGGACAACAGCTAACCCTTTTGCTATTCAGGAAATTGCCGATGCTGTCAGAGGGATAAAAATCCCTGTTTTAATCAAGAATCCCGTAAACCCTGATGTCGAATTATGGATAGGTGCCATAGAACGTTTTTATAATGCAGGGATTACAAACATTGGAGCTATTCACCGTGGTTTTTCTGGTTTTGAAAAAAGTATTTACAGAAATATACCCCAATGGCAAATTCCTATTGAACTAAAAACCAGAATACCGCAAATTCCATTAATCTGTGACCCAAGTCATATAGCAGGTGAAAGAAAATTATTACAAGAAATCTCGCAAAAAGCAATGGATTTGAATTTTGATGGTTTAATGATTGAATCGCATACTGAACCGGAAAAAGCATGGAGTGATGCAAAACAACAAATTACCCCAAAAGCACTAAAAAAACTTTTAGATGATTTGATTATCCGTCAAGAAGTACCTCCCGGTATTTCCTTGGAAACATTGGATGATTTACGTTTCAGGATAGACTTGTGCGATGATGAAATGATAAAAATTCTGGAAAAAAGAATGAAATTGGTACATTCTATCGGGTTATATAAAAAAGAGAATAACATGACGATTTTACAGCCCGGGCGATGGGATAAAATATTAAAAAGGAATATTAATAAGGGCTTACAAAAAAACTTAAAGACTGACTTTGTTACCAAAATTTTTAAAATCATCCATCAGGAATCGATTAATGAGCAAACAAAAATCATGAATTATAAGATTAAGGCCAAGGTTTAGGCTTAGTTATATTTTTTATTCCAAAAATTATTTTAATTTTAACTCATACAAATCGGTACGGCGGTCGCGCATATTTTTTACGCTGCCGTATCGGTTTAATTCAGCTATCAAATCCAGATCTACATCAACGACCAGAATCATCTCTGTATTTGGTGTAGTTTCTGCTTTTATACCATTGATAGGAAATGAAAAATCACAAGGGGTAAAAACACCCGACTGGGCGTATTGGATATCCATATTATGAACTTTAGGCAGGTTTCCAACAGCACCGGCAATAGCTACATAACACTCATTTTCTATAGCCCTGGCCTGTGCACAACTACGCACTCTTGAATATCCGTTTTGGGTATCGGTTAAAAAAGGCACAAATAATATTTTCATTCCTTCCTGTGCAAGAATCCTCGATAATTCAGGAAATTCAACATCATAGCAAATAAGCACACCAACAGGGCCACAATCGGTCTCAAACACTTCTATCTTTTTACCTCCTTTAACCCCCCAATATTTCATTTCATCAGGTGTTACATGAATTTTTTCATATTGTTCGTATGTTCCGTTACGACGCACTAAATAACCAATATTATACAATGCATCATCGATCATATAAGGCATACTTCCGGTAATGATATTTACATTGTAACTTATGGCAAGTTTCAAAAAACGCTCTAACATCTCATCGGTGTAAGTTGCCAGCTGGCGAATTGCTTCCGGTTCAGACAAATCATTATATTTAGCCATTAATGGAGCATTAAAAAATTCAGGAAACAAAGCAAAATCACTTTTATACCCCGAAACAGCATCAACAAAAAACTCTACCTGTTCAAAAAGCTCGTCAACGGTTTTATATTGCCTCATTTGCCATTGAATCAACCCCAGCCGGACTACCGATTTTTGCGTAGAAAGCTTTTTGGTTTTCTTGGTATAATAAATATTATCCCACTCCAGTAAAACTGCATAGCTCTTGGATTCATCATCACCAGGCATATAATCGGTTAAAATTTTTTTTACATGAAAATCATTGGCTAACTGAAAGGTTAAGGTAGGATCGTATATCTCTTTTAATTTTACTTTCTGAATATATTCTTTGGGTGATAGTTCTTTTTCATATTTATGGTAATAAGGGATTCGTCCGCCAAAAACAACAGCCTTTAAATTAAATTTCTCGCATAATTCTTTTCTGGCATCGTATAATCTGCGTCCCAAGCGCAACCCACGATACTCCGGTTTAATAAACACCTCAATCCCATAAAGTACATCCCCTTTAGGAGTATGCGTATTAAAGGTATAATTACCGGTAATTTCTTTATAGGTATGTTCATCACCAAAATGATCATACTTAATAATTAACGAAAGAGCACTGCCCACAACTACCCCATTCACCACAACGGCAATCTGACCATCAGGGAATACCTCCAATAATTTTTGTACATGAGATTCTTTCCAGTAAGCACCTGGCCAGTTTGGATAGGCTTCGATCATGGATGCTTTAAGCTCTTTATAATCATCTATTTTTAGATGACGAATTTCAACCGATTTTATTTCTTCCATACTAAAAGTATAATCAGGATATTAACCGTCTAAAATTACATAATAAAATAATACCTTTAGATTAAATATATTTGAAATTTGAAATTTGAAATTTGAAATTAAAAACTCAAACGCATTAACATTTATGTTTAACAATAAACCAGGGGTTTAAAAGCTCCTTTTTATTATATAACAGCGGTGTCTTTTCATCTTTCTCCGTAATTTCACATCCTGCATATAACGCAATAGCATGCCCTGCCGCGGTATCCCATTCCATTGTTGGAGCAAACCGAGGGTAAATATCGGCTCTGCCTTCGGCAACCATAACAATTTTCAGGGAGCTTCCTTTAGAAATAAATTCAATATCCCCATACTGTTTTTTTAATGTATCAATAAATTTCTCCGTATCTTCATTCATATGCGAACGGCTTCCTACAACGGTAAATTTTTCTTTTTTACTAAAAAGCGGTAGCCTTTGTGACTTTTTTATTAAACTATCCAGACTAAGTTCTTCTAAATTTAAATTAAAAACAGAGAGTTTAAAAGCACCAGCTTCTTTTACAGCAAAATATAAATCATTTAAACAAGGAGCATAAACTACACCTGCAATTGGAATTCTTTGATAAATTAAAGCAATATTAACCGTAAATTCACCATTTCTTTTAATAAATTCTTTGGTTCCATCGAGAGGATCAACTAACCAGTAATATTCCCATTTTGATCGTTCTTCAAAAGCAATATCTTTACCTTCTTCGCTAAGAATTGGGATATTGGTAGATTTAAGCATATCTACAATGATCTCATGCGCCCGTTTATCTGCAAACGTTAATGGAGAATGGTCTGATTTAATTTTTATACCAAAATCATTAGAATGATAAATATTTAAAATTTCTTTTCCAGCCTTAAAAGCAGCATCTACAGCAATGGTTATCAACTCATTAATTTTAATCATACGATGTATTATTTTAAAAATAGATTAAATTTAAGATAAAGACGGTAACAACCATATAAATTAAAGTTAAGGGAGCACCAACTCTAAAAAAATCTTTAAAGGAGTATCCGCCGGGCCCATAAACCATTAAGTTTGTTTGATATCCGTGAGGAGTAATAAAGTTGGCAGCAGCTGCAAATGATACAACCAAAACAAAAGGAATAGGATTTAAATCCAGGTTTGCAGCCATTGTAAGTGAAATTGGGAAAATTATGGCAACTGCTGCCTTATTGGTTATATACGCAGCTAATATGGCAGTAATAAAATAAATACCAAATAAAAGCCCAATTCTTCCTAAGGGTAAAAATGTTGTAATTATCAAATCCGCAATTAATTCAGCGGCACCGGATTTCATCATGGCAGTTCCTAAAGCCAAAGCCAGAGCAATTATCATGACCAGGTTATAATCCACTGCTTTATAAAGTTCTTTCGGATTAGCAATTTTCATGGCTATTACGACCATCAATAAAACAACCAATCCCATAAATAAAGAAACGATGTTAAGTGCAGCCAGTAAGATGGTTAACACTGTTCCTCCAAGTAATGTCCAAACTTTATATGCCTCAATTTTTTTAAAATCTTTTACTTTGGAAATAAAATAAAAATCCTGGGTATGATTCGAACGACTAATAAAATCGGCTCCGGTAAAAAGGAGTAAAACATCACCAGGCTTGATGATGATATCACCAATTTTACCCGAAATACGTTCTCCATTCCGATGAACAGCAATTACAGCAGCGTCATATTTTGCTCTGAAACGAATCTCCTTTACGGTTTTGTTTATCATGGATGAGTTTTGAGAGATGACAATTTCAACCACTTCCGTTTGTTTCTTTTTATAAAGCATACCTACCGATGGAAGTCGTAAACCAATATCTGAGTTAATCATCTCAACAATGGTCTCGGTATCACCAGCAAAAATTAACAGATCATCTTTTTGAAGGATTACATTTGGTTTTACAGATGATATCTTAAATGATTTTCGAATGATTTCTACTAAAAATAACCCTTTTAAATTTCTTAGATTGGCTTCTTCGATTGTTTTTCCAATTAATTTGGAGTCTTTACGAATCTCGGCTTCTACCAAATATTCTCGGGTACTGGTAGAAAATTTCTCGATTAAATCTAATTTATTGGGTAATAATTTTTCGCCAAAAAACAATAAATAAAAAAATCCAATAACTATCATCGGAACACCCACATAAGCAAACTCAAAAATATTTAATGACTCCATTTCCGGGAAAATTTGCTGGTCAATTACCATCCCATTTACAATAAGATTGGTTGATGTTCCGATAAGTGTTGCGCATCCACCGAGAATGGCAGCATAAGACAAAGGCATTAAAAATTTTGAAGGAGATATATTGTTCCTTTTGCACCAGTTATTTACATAAGGCATCATAACAGCCACCAGAGGTGTGTTATTTAAAAATGCAGAAAAAACGGATATGATTATTGTCATTCGGCTTAAAAACCCCCGATAACTTCTCGCTGATTTAAATATACGATCAAAAAGAGTTTCTACAACACCAGTCTGCCTGATAATTTCCCCTAAGAGTAGCAATAAAATAATTACGGCTAATTGTTCGTTGGCAAAACCGCTTAAAATCTCACGAGGAGTCAGAATACCAAAAAAACCTAAAGTAACTACTGCAATTACAAAAGTAAAAGTGGCACCTAAAAGTTCCTTATATAAAGAAAACAGTATAAATAAAATGACAATAAATACTACGATTAATTCGAATGTAATCATTATATCAAGTTGGTTAAATAATAAAAGCTTTACTAAGCAATAATATATTATCCTTAATAAAGCTAATATTAAATTGTGTTAGTCATTTATTCTTTTCCACTTTTTCACTTGGATGCATTCATAACAAAAATAAGAATAAAGGACTATTGAACAAAGATACAATGAATTATTTCTATCGTTTTATAATTTTAAATGTTTCTACTGTTTTACCAGATATCCCTGATATCCTCAAAAAAATATTGAGAAGAACTTAATCCGGATAAATTAATTTTATATGGCCCTTCGGAATGATACCATTTTTCCTTTAAAACAATTTTTCCCTCCAAATCATATAATTCAATCACTACAAATTTTATTACATCCGATTCCGATAAAATATAAACATAATCTGTTGCTGGATTAGGATAAACTTTTATCGCTACATTACTTTTTAGAGGTTTTTCTAATAGAAGTAATCTCATAATACCCTTGTTGAAAACCTTGTGTTCAAACTTACTGTTGATGACTTTAATGTTTCAATAACTATTTCTCCAAGAGGCCTGCTCACAATAATTTCTGAGGTTTCAGAGTGCTCCCCGGCAGAAGCGATTACTTGCGAAGAAATACTTTGACTAAAAGTATATCCACAAAGCAAACAAACGGCTATAATTAATATTATTTTTCATAATGTCGTAGTTTAAATTTTTACAATTTACAAAAGAGAAAACTTAAATTTAAGCCTAAAATCCGCATGTTTTTTTACGAGTTTCACAACCTTGCCTGCCAGCCACGGCTGGTAAACTGGCAAGCAGGGTATCTCAAAAAAAGGCTTGTTTAACTTACGGATATTAGGTAATTAAAAAAAACTATTAACTAGTGGCTATAAGAAAACGTCAATAACTGCGTTACGCTCGCATTGGCAATTAGTCATTTACGTCAGTAAACTCCTGGCTGCCAATTCTTCGCAAG
>JASGMZ010000164.1 GCA_030156305.1 Bacteroidales bacterium
GAAAAGCAGTGAGAAATATAATTTCTTCAAGATCAAATCTCCCGATCGCTTCTATATCATGTATTTAAAGAATTTCCAGGATACGAAGCACTGATTGGTTTAGCAGGAATGTGATGATGACTCCCAACCGCCATTAAGATATTTCCGATTATTTTGAAAACTTTTTTTAACTGCTTTACCGTTTTATTTCATATATTTGTGAACCTTCTGTAACGAAAGGTATGGAGTAGCTGCATAAATCAATTTTACTGCCCAAAAGGATACCTGGCAGACCGGTTGTAACATGTCGACGGTTCCCCGGACCATTGATGCTGTGACTCAGGTTCTGCCGGTTATCTTTTTTGTCATACAGATTCAACAATGAGTAAGGAAATTTAATAAAACGTTTCTTGTAAATTAGTTAAATCGTCATTTCTTATGAGTAAACTTATTGAACCAAATTACTTTATAGGTTACTGGATGTGTTTTTTATAACTGAAAATGCCATATTAAGGGAAAAGTTACTTGGATTGATTAAATATATTATTTTTTTCGGTAATATTTTATTATTGAAAAAAATAAGTTAAATTGCATGGCAGTTCAAAAAATCATGATATTTACGAGTAACAGATAACATAAAATTTCAATTCGAGAGATTGATGGTAAGCATATTAGCCATAGATATGTTATGAACAAAGAGAAGTATTTACAGATTTTCAATTATTTGCTTGAGTTTTCAAAACTAAGAAGTAAACCGGTCAGGGATATTCAATCCTCTTCCAATTACACAGATATTATTTGGTTTTCAGATATTCCGGTCAAAGAAGAAATTACTTGTATTACGCATGAAAATTCTCCTTTGTATGGGGATGAGGATTTCTGGTTGAAAATTAGAAAACCTAAAGAACCTTTAAAACCTCAATTTCCTACACCTCCTGAAATTCTGGACAAATGGATAGCCAAGGATAGCTTGTTAAATAGAGAAGATTTACCAGAATTATTATCAGAAACAGAAATTGATGGAAAAGTTGAAAAGATTGATGATTATTCAAATATAAAGGTTAGGTTCGAAGAATATTGTGAAAATAGATGGTTTAGTGATTCGGAATGGTACTGGAGAGAATATGAAATTTATTTAGAACAATATGCTGAATTTGAACAAATCAACACCCTTTACAAAAAACTGTTTACTATCTATAATAAATCTCAGCAGTTTGGAGAAGAATATGAATTAATCATTGGTATAGGTTTGATGCATTTTAGGGAGAATTATGAAATGCCATTAATTTTCAGGCATATTCTAACTACAAAATGTGATATAAAATTTGAATATTCAAAGAATGATTCGAACATTATTTTAGGTCAGAACATTGAAAACGGTTTTTTAATAGAAACAGATGCCATTGTCGACTTAAGTGAGCAGTTTGAGTCATTTAACATTTTAGAAGCTGAAAAGTTAGCGAAAGAAATCATACATACAAAAGAATTAACCAATCCTTTCGATAATGAGATACATAGTGTTTTGCAGTTGTTGGCTGAACGGTTTAAACCAGGCGAAGGCAATTATTTTGAATCATTGAGAAAGAGCGATAATTTACCAGATAAGGAATCTGTGTTTTATGCTCCAGCTTTGATTCTCAGAAAACGAGATACCAGGAGCTACACATCAGTATTTGAACAGATTATCAATGATATAAAACAATCACAAAATCTGAATATCTCGATTCTAAATGATCTTATCGGAGATACGAACGAACTAAGCAATAATATTCATTTTTCTGATTCAAATGGAAAAGACCAAGTTATTTATTTCCCCAACAAATACAATGATGAACAAATAGCAATTATCAACAAATCCAGTCATTTTGATAAGGTTTTGGTTCAGGGCCCCCCTGGTACAGGTAAATCTCATACAATCGCCAATCTGATATGTCATCTGTTGGCTAATGGCAAAAAAGTTTTGGTAACTGCCTATACTAAGCGAGCCTTGGAAGTTTTAAAAGATAAGCTTCCGGAAGAATTCAGGGAATTAGCAGTGAGTCTTTTAAGTGGAGACTCTACTTCAATCCAGGGACTGGAATCAAGCATCAATAAGATAAATGAAAAATTGTCAGATACAGATCTGGATGTGTTAGAAAAAGAAATTTCTGAGCTTGAAGAAAAGTTAGATCTTTTAAAGAGGAACAAAGCATATGATACGAATGAGTTATTGATTTTAAGGGAAAAGTCTTCCCGGAGTTTTTCCATAAATCCAAAATACAGTGGAACATTAACTGAGATAAGTGCGCTATTGGATTCAGAGAAAGAATTGTATAACTGGTACAAGGATAGTTTTGACGAGTACGAGAATTACGAAATTATTGATAAGATAAAATGTTTTTACAGTGATTTTGAAAATTATTATTTAATCGACGAGTCAATTTTTAATTATAAACTGCCTCTCATAAATACGTTATTTGACAAAGAATCTTTACAGGATTACCAGAATTTATATTATATCCTAAAAGAGGATGATCATGTGCAGCATTTAGCTGATCAGATTGAAACCAGTGATATTGAAAAAGTCAGGAATCTGATCAGTGAGCTTTTAGAGAAAAGCAGGGAGGTTGATGCTATGAATATCTTACAAAAGGAGAAGATCAAAGATGATTTGTTTAAAAATGATGAAAGAAAATGGTTAAATAAAATTGAGAGGACAAAAGCCATATTGGATAATTTTGACAGGAGCGAACTGCGCTACAAAGATCAAAATTGTGAAGTAATTTATCCTGTAGAAAAATCCATTATCGCATTAAAAAATGATGCAAAGATTTTACTGGATTTCCTACAAAAAGGGAATAAATTCTCCGGTGTTGGATTTAAAATAAAAAAATCATTTTTTCCTAACGAAATAAAAGAAAGGCTTTATTTTACAGAAAAAGTTTCAGTAAACGGAAGTCCATGTGATTCACCGGAAGAATTTAAAATTGTATTGGAAGACATCCGGATCAAACAGTTTTTTGAAGAACTTAGCGAAATATGGTCAATCAATGATTTGAATCGGAATTACGAATCAACCTTTGAATATTTCTATGATCATAATAGACAAGTAGAAATTTTATATGAACTCGTTAATGATTCACTTACCATAGTCAATCATATTCACTCATTTTCAAATTTAAAAATCAATGCATTAAATAGTAGTATAATTGAAGATTGTTTAAACAGAGTGGAATTTCGCATCAAACTTGATAGGTTCAAAAATTATGAACAACAAAAAGAAAAAATTATTGAAGATCTCTCAAACGAAAACATTCATCCCATTGGAAAGGAGTTATCTCATGCAATATCTTCATTCAAACTAAGTAGCTATGATAAACTGATAGAACAGTTGATTGATTTACATAATCAACGCGAAAGGCATGACGAATATAAAAAAAATGAGGCAGAGTTGAGTCAGTCCTTACCTTATTTGGTGAATCAGATTTCGACTCGTGAAATTTCAGAAACAGAATTATCATCTTTGGCAGATGCATTTTTATACATGAATGCCAAAAATGAAGTGGATGTACTATTAAGTGAAAACCAAGAAAATGTATTATCCCAAAAATTACAAGCCTACGATAATGATGAAAGCCGGTTGATAGCTTTACTTGCGTCAAATAAAACTTGGTTGTACGTATTGCAAAATTTGCAACATAACAATTCACTTCGGCAACATCTGGAAGCATGGGTTCAAGCAGTTAAGAAGATTGGAAAGACAGGTAAAGGTAAAAGAGCTTTAAAATTCAGGAGAATGGCACAAAAAGAAATGGAATATTGCAAAACAGCCATTCCCTGCTGGATTATGCCCCTCTACAAAGTTACGGAAACTATTCAGCCGGAACAGGGTATTTATGATTATGTAATAGTTGATGAAGCAAGCCAGTTAGGACCGGATGCCATCTTTCTGCTCTATATAACTAAGAATGTTATCATTGTAGGGGATGACAAACAAACATCACCCGAATATGTTGGTGTAGACGCCAATGCAATGACACCTTATATTAACCGGTATTTAAAAGGAATCCCGTTTCATGAATTCTACGGCACAGAGTCTAGTTTCTTTGATCATGCAAAAAGATTTCGGGGTGCTGAGATTATCCTTAGGGAGCATTTCAGATGTATGCCCGAGATCATTGAATTTTCCAATAAGCTATTTTATGCACCTGACGGAAAAGGGTTATATCCTTTGAAACAATATTCAGAAAATAGATTACCACCTTTGGTTCATCATTATTGTCCTGATGGTTTTACTGAAGGAAATGGAGCATATCTTAGGAACCAGAATGAAGCATTGTCTATTGTAAAAAAGATCAAAGAGATAGTCATTGATGACAGATACAATAACAAAAGCATAGGGGTAATTTGTCTGCAGGGGACAGCCCAAAGTTCTCTGATAGAAACATTGTTGATTAAAGAAATTGGAGAAACAGAATACAACAAGAGAAAGATAATCTGCGGCAATTCTGCCAGTTTTCAGGGAGATGAAAGAGATATAATTTTTTTAAGTCTTGTTACCGCTCAGAATCACAACCGTATTGCATTAACCCGACCGGAAGATGAACGACGCTTCAATGTAGCTGTGAGCAGGGCAATCGAACAGATATGGCTTTTTCACTCTATTTTGCTTGATGATTTAAGCAATCAAAATGATCTGAGATATAAAATTTTAGATTATTTCATCAATCATAAACCTTCACCTCCCCCTGTCTCAATCCCTGTAAAGCGAACTTTAGGAGATCAACCCGAACCTTTTGACAGTTGGTTTGAAGTTGATGTATACAATGATATTGTCAATAAGGGTTTTAATGTGAAACCACAGTATGATGTTGTAAGAGGAAAGTATCGCCTGGATATGGTCGCATTTATGCCTGATGGCGTTAAATTTGCTATTGAATGTGACGGAGATCAATGGCACGGAGCTGATCGATACCTTGACGACTTGCATCGTCAAAAAGTATTGGAACGGTGTGGTTGGCAGTTTTACAGAATTCGAGGAGGAGAATATTACTCGAACAGAGAAAAATCACTTCAACCATTATGGGAAATGTTTGAAAAACATAATTCAGCAAAACCAATAAAAGTTAATGTTGATTCAGAACTGAAGAATGGAATAAACAACCAGGTTATCGATATCCAAACTTACACATTATCAGAAAATAAGCACGATCGTATTGGTGATGATTCAAATCTGAAAGTTTCTGACCACTCTGAAATTGATTATATGGATCAACCTGATATTTACACGAATAATACTGATCAGATACTGAGATATTTTAATTTGTATGACACCGGCGAATACATCATGGCTGAGGAGAGGATCGATCAAGCTAAATACTCGCTTCCCATTAAGGAATCGCAAAAAAACGGTTTTTTGCTGCAATGTTATGAATCCGGCAATGTTAATAAAGTATATGTTTCCACCTTACTCTCTCGCAGATTGGGTAGAGAATATATGAATGGAGTAAACAAAAATGATATCCTCAAGAAATTGGTGATTATTGAGGAAGAGAAAATATTGGGAGTGACATTCACTGAAAATGGGATCAAATCCTTTAAAGCTCATTTAACAAAAAATATTTCCTGTAGAGAGCTTTTACATCTGCAAGGAATAAAAGTGATCTATAATGAATACGACAACTTAGAGTATCACATAATTCCAATAAATGAATATAATAACATAGAAAAATTGATATTCCAAAGTTTTACGGCTAAGGGAAAACCCATGAATAATGCCTATTATGCCAATGAGTGGAATATCATTCGCAACTATTTACCTGTCAAAATGCAATTTAAGGAAAATAAAATTGATACGTTAGCATCAAAAAAGGAAAATAATTACCATGAAGAATATGGTGCCATAGTCAAACTAAACAAAATTGTCAGAATACAATATTTGAAATATGACTGGCAATTGAATGTCGTAATAGTTGAAAATCAAAACGATTCTGCCAAAACTGATAACGGAATTTTGAATGTGGCTATTCATTCGCCACTCGGTACATCTTTGTTAGGGAGAAGGGTAGGAGAAATAGTAAAGATCGAATCAGAAAGTATTCAAGTGAAAATTCTGGCAATTCTCAATTAGTTGATTACGATTAATTATTAAATTTGAGACTCAATGAATTTTTTTCAAAAATAGTAATATACATTTTTACAGTATAATGTCAAAGAAAAAAGGAATCGGAACAGAAGAACCCCTGGAGAAACAACTCTGGAAAGCTGCGGACAAGCTCCGCAAAAATATTGACGCGGCCGAGTACAAGCATATTGTGCTGGGGTTGATCTTTCTGAAATATATTTCAGATGCTTTTGAAGAACTGTATGAACGGTTAAAGGCAGAGGAATCCCTGGGAGCCGACCCCGAAGACAAAGACGAATACAAAGCAGAAAATGTATTCTTCGTTCCGCTGGATGCACGGTGGAATTATTTACAGTCGAAAGCAAAACAACCTGAAATCGGGAAGATTGTGGACAATGCCATGGATGCCATTGAAAAAGAAAATGCTTCTTTGAAAGGTGTTTTACCCAAAGTGTTTGCCCGGCAAAATCTCGACCCTACCAGTTTAGGCGAACTGATTGACCTGGTTGGAAACATTGCTTTAGGCGATGCTAAGGCCCGAAGCGCCGATGTGCTCGGACATGTATTTGAATATTTCCTGGGTGAATTTGCTCTTGCCGAAGGTAAGAAAGGCGGACAGTTCTATACCCCACGGAGTGTTGTGGAATTATTGGTTGAAATGTTGGAGCCATACAAAGGACGAGTATTTGACCCCGATATTTCCATCTACGGACAGGAAAGCAATCAGACTACCTGGCGTCTGGCTAAAATGAATCTTGCCATTCGTGGTATAGATAGCTCACAGGTTAAATGGAACAGCGAAGGTTCTTTTTTGAACGATGCACACAAAGACCTGAAAGCCGATTACATCATTGCCAATCCACCTTTTAACGTAAGTGACTGGGGCGGTGATTTAATGCGTACCGATGGACGTTGGCAGTATGGCACACCACCAACCGGTAACGCCAATTTTGCCTGGATGCAACATTTTATTTATCACTTGGCACCCAGCGGACAGGCCGGTGTGGTATTGGCAAAAGGAGCATTGACATCTAAAACATCGGGCGAAGGCGAAATTCGGAAAGCCTTTGTTGAGAATGGCCTGATTGATTGCATCGTGAACCTGCCTGCCAAGTTGTTTTTAAATACTCAGATTCCAGCAGCATTATGGTTTATGAGCCGCAATCGTAAGAACGGAAAATTCAGAAACCGCAGTAACGAAATTTTGTTTATCGATGCCCGAAACCTGGGACATCTAGTAAATCGGCGTACTCGTGAACTTTCGCAGGAAGACATTGATAAAATTGCCGGCACTTACCACAATTGGCGAAACCCGGATGGCAACTATGAAGACATTCCTGGATTTTGTGCATCAGCACCCGTTACCAAAGTAGCGGAACTCGATTATGTGCTTACTCCCGGACGCTACGTAGGTTTACCCGACGATGAAGATGACTTTGATTTTAATGAACGATTCACCGTATTAAAAGCAGAGCTGGAAGAGCAGCTTAGAGAAGAAGCACACCTGAACGAAATTATTACAGCTAACCTTTCTAAAATAAAATTAAACAGTGAGTTATAGTCATGGATAAAGCACGTATTACTCAGTTTATGTCTGTGTTCGATGAAATTAGTCATCAAATCAATAGCGACAATAATCAGGAACAAGTAGAATTTTGGTTTGCAAGGGAGTTGATGGGTCGGTTGGGCTATGCACGTTGGGAGAATTTCCAGGTAGCGATTGGAAGGGCTGTTGAATCGTGTAAAGCACAGGGAACAAGTGTGGATGATCATTTTCGTGAGGTCACGAAAATGATAGAGATTGGTAAAGGCGGGCAACGCGAAATTATTGATTATATGCTTACTCGCTATGCCTGTTACCTGATAGCGCAAAACGGAGACCCCAAGAAAGAAGAGATCGCCTTTGCACAAAGCTATTTTGCTGTGCAGACCCGCAAGGCCGAAT
The DNA here is from genome assembly GCA_030156305.1 of Bacteroidales bacterium. Lineage (GTDB taxonomy): Bacteria > Bacteroidota > Bacteroidia > Bacteroidales > UBA12077 > UBA12077. Next base: position 8,028 of record JASGMZ010000164.1, read on the forward strand.
TGATAGAAGAAAGGATCAATTTGATATCAAGGCTTGAAACGCGCGATAAACTTCGAGCCGCAGAAAAACAACTCTCTCAAAACATCTATGAACGCGGTGTTGACGACAAAGGTTTTGGCCGTATTCGCTCCAAAGGCGATACCGCATTGTTTGGCGGACATACTACCGAAGACATGAAAAACAGACTGGGCATAAAATCAAATAGACCG
>JASGMZ010000165.1 GCA_030156305.1 Bacteroidales bacterium
TACCACGTCATTGCGAGGAGGAACGACGAAGCAATCTGTTTTAATATCAAGAGATTGCTTCATTTCCTGCCTGCCGGCAGGCACGGCATTCGCAATGACAAATAAGAAATAAAAGCTCAGATTATACCCGCTCACAGTATAACATCAATATTAGAATGATTTATTATTATCCGTTAGTGGAAACTATGTATCAACATGTTTCGCAAAAACCGCAGGCTTGTTATTATGGTTGATTTAATTTTCTATGATTTTTTTCACCTACGTTTGCCCAAAAAGCAATTCTACCGTGCAAAAACAAATATTTAAGTACTAATCAAAAAAAAAGTGGCTGAATTTTTCAACCACTCACTCTTTTCATTCTTAAATTTTGGAAATACCTTAATCCAATAATTCAGCTAATTTATTACTTAACTCTTCGCCACGTAAGTTTTTAGCTATAATAATTCCGTCGGGATCAATTAAAACATTATGGGGAATTGAATTAAAACCATAAAGATCACGAGCTGAGCAATCCCAATAATTTAGTTCCGAAACCTGAGGCCAGGTAATACCATCCGCTTCTATTGCATTCATCCATGATTCACGTGTTTTATCCAATGAAACACCAAAAATTTCAAACCCTTTCTCATTATATTTTTTATAATTTTCAACAAGATTTGGGTTTTCCTGTCGGCAAGGGTTGCACCATCCAGCCCAAAAATCGATTAGAACATATCCATCTCCGGCATAAGATGAAAGAGAAACAGGGTTCCCATCGGGGTCATTCATGGTAAAATCGATGTATGGTTGGCCAATGGCAACACTTTTTAAAACATCAACTTTTTCCCTGAGTTGTTTGGCATATTTAGATTCTGCAACTTCGGGGCTAAACTTTCCCATAATAGTTTCAAGTTCTTCCAACGACAAATAGGGCATCATATAATTTAAGGTAATAAATGGAGACAGAACGGTTGAAGAATTTTCATTAATAAAATCTTTTATGTATTGTTGCTGATTCTCTTCAACTTTAGTGTACTCTGCTTCAATTTGCTTCACCTTCTCCATATCGCCACCCATATTTGCTTGCATATATTCATTATACAATGTTCTAAATTGCAAATTGTAATTCGTCAGTTGATCTTCAAAACTTTGATATAAGGCGGTTATTTCCGAACCTTTAATATCTGCATTGGGGATACTGTCGATATGAGCAACAATCTTAACTTTTGTATTTTCTAAAAACAAAGGAATTGCATCTAATGTATCAGCAAATTTTATGATATGATATTCGGGCATCTCTACCTTTCCTTTAAAGGAAAACGCACCCTCTTTTAATGCAACGGAATCAACGGTTACCAGTTTACCATCTTCTACTTTTTGAAGAACTGCTGAACCCGAGTTTAACCCTTTAATTTGTCCCTCAATATTATACTTTGTCTCTGTTGAACAGGAAAACAAAAATGCAATAGCCAACAGGCTGTAAAATAATTTTCTCATTATGATTTTTTTTTAAGATTTATAAAAATTTTAATTGTTAAACATACAAAAAATTCTACATAATAAGAATTTAATATATGTTAATATGAATTATTTTTGGTTGAAATATTCGTTTAAAAGCATACGGGCTGCAAGGAATGAATTCATTTTTCCTTGTAAAACATTCTCTTCGAAAAGTTTTAGCTTTTTTTTAATATTATCTTGCTGATAAAAATTGTTTTTTAACGATTCGTTTATTGATTCGTACATCCAATATTTTGCCTGTTCTTTTCTTTTTAAAACAAAAAAATTGTTTGATTTTTGCTTTTCAATAAATTCATTAATCACTTTCCACACCTCATCAATTCCTGTTTTTACGAGCGACGAACAAGTTAACACTTTCGGGATCCATCCCGACGGAGCAGGCGGAAACAGATGAAGTGCATTTTGGTATTCATTTTTTGCCTGTTCAGCTTTTCGGATATTTTCTCCATCGGCTTTATTAATAACAATTGCATCAGCCATTTCCATTATCCCCCGTTTAATTCCCTGCAATTCATCTCCGGCACCGGCAAGCATTAGTAACAAAAAAAAATCAACCATTGAATGTACAGCAATTTCAGATTGCCCCACTCCCACCGTTTCAATAAAAATAGTATTAAACCCGGCCGCTTCACATAAAATAATCGTTTCTCTGGTTTTTCGGGCTACACCGCCCAACGAACCTGCTGACGGTGAAGGCCTGATAAAAGCATCAGGATCCGTAGCGAGCTCTTCCATCCTTGTTTTATCGCCAAGTATACTTCCTTTAGAACGCTCACTACTGGGATCAACAGCCAATACAGCAAGTTTATTTCCTTTTGAGGTTATATATTTTCCCATCGATTCAATAAACGTACTTTTCCCTACACCTGGAACTCCTGTTATACCTATACGAATGGAATTTCCTGCATAAGGAAGGCATTTTTCTATGATCTCCTGGGCTATTTGATTATGATCGGGTAATGAACTTTCAATTAATGTTATGGCTTGTCCTAAAATGGTCCTATTCCCGTTAATAATTCCATCTACATATTCCTGTACCGATCGATTAATTTTTTTATTTCCCCTGAATTTTTTTATTACCTCGGGGTTTATAGATTCGGGTTGTTCAATACCACGCTGCACATTTAAAGCGGATTTAAATTTATCTTTATTTTTTTCTTTTTTATCCGACATGTCAAAAATATTTTCTACGAAATTAAAACTTCCTGCAATAGAAAGAAAGCATAATACTATTTTTCACAACACCTTTTTTTTAGATAATAATTAAAAAAAGAAATAGCACAATACTATTTCTTTAGGTGCATTGATCAAAATCAATTATTAATTAGTTAGTGCATCTTAGAAAACACCAGTTTTTTTAGTGGCGTAATAAAAAACGTCAAGAACAAGGCTTGGGAAGAATTGGCAGCCAGGAGTTTACTGACGTAAATGACTAATTGCCAATGCGAGCGTAACGCAGTTATCGACGTTTTCTTATAGCCACTAATTAATCAACAATTTCTACACTTATCGTTAATCGTTCTTCGGGATTTGAAGGATCATTAGAAATTACATAAATAGTTTTACGTTGCATTCCCTTTCTTGATCCAAATTTGAATACCGCGTTAAACGAACTTGATTCCCCGGGTTTTAATACTTTTTTCTCTAAATTGGTAGTAGTACAACCGCAGGTGGTTCTTATTTTCCGAATGATTAAATCCCTCTTTCCTGTATTCTTAAAAACAAATTCTTTCTCAACTTGTTTTTGACTAAAAGGGACTTTTCCAAAATTGAAATTCTTTTCTTCAAATTCAATTTTAGGAGCATTTTCTTTCTCTTTAACGGTTAAATGTGAGAAATCTTCTTCAACTTTAGCACTAATGGTAATGGAATTACCACTAATATTTTCACCATTGATTAACATCGAAACTCTATCTACAATAAATCCCCAATCGTTAACCTTCCGGCCATCATATTCGCCAATAATAAAACCCTTCTCTTTAGGCCGTAGTTCATCAGGAGAAACTTTGAGCTTCAAATACTCTGGTACATTCTGAAAACTAAGTTTTAATATTTGGTCAGAGGCATTGTAAATTTTTAATGTGTCGATCTTAACCTGATTATTATAAACCCTGGTAAAAGGCAAATGATTCGATTGCAGCCTTAACGCTCCAATGGTTTTTGGGTAATAATCTTCAATCGTTTTTTCTCTCGGTAGCACTTCACCCATAATCCTTAAAATAACCTGGCTCTTATTGATTGTATTCGTAGTGATTATTATACTTTTATTGAAATTTCCGGGCCGATTTCTCGGATCAAAAGCAGCTTTAACAAAACCTTTCTCTCCGGGCATTACGGGTTTCTGTGTCCAGGTAGGTGTTGTACATCCACAGGTTGCTCTAACATTTGTAATTACCAGCGGTTCGTTTCCTGTATTGGTAAAAATAAATTCATAGGCAACCATACCTTCATCTTCTTTTATTTTGCCAAAATCATGTATATCTTTTTCAAAAGATATTTTAGCCCCACGTTGTTGGGCAAAGGCAAAAACAGTAATAAGTGAAAAAATTAAAATAAAAAATCCTCTCTTTTTCATAGTATTAATATTTTTATAAAAATAAATAACTTTGAATGGTATAAATATCAAAAATAATAATATTTAATAATTTATCATTAAGGTTAACAAACTTTAACTTTTAAGATTAAAATGCTAAATTCATGCCAAATTAAATTTACCCTTTTATCTAACGAAAACATTTCCATTTAGTTTTGAAAAATAGCCGGATAGTCATATTATTTTTATTCTTTATTTTTATAATTCAACCTTTATATGCCCAATTTTATAACGGACATCAAATGAATTATGGCAAAAACAGGATACAATATAATGATTTTTACTGGTCTTACTTCCGATTTGACCATTACGATGTTTATTTTAACCAGGAGGGAGAAGCGATTGCCAGATATACCGGAGAAATTGCCCGCGATGAAATGGAACAAATGGAGCAACGGCTAAATCATACCCTCAAAAAAAAGTTAATTTTTATTGTTTACAATAGATTTACAGATTTCAGACAAAGTAATATCGGACTGGTAACAGGGAAAGAAGAATATAATACCGGTGGAATAACAAAAATCAGGAACAATAAAGTCAACTTATATTTTCAGGGCGACCATATAGCTTATAACATACAATTAAAAAAAGCTATTGCCGAAGTAATCATCATGGAGATGCTTTACGGAGATCGATTATCCGATAATTTTGCCAATGCTACCATGCTCGAATTGCCCGAATGGTTTTTAAACGGATTAACCTCTTACTTATCCCATGAATGGGACGAAAAAATTGAAAATCACTTAAAAGATGGGTTAGCTCACAACCGATACCAAAAATTTAACCGGTTAACTGGCGAAGAGGCTACTTATGCCGGCCATTCATTTTGGAAATACATTAATGATTTTTACGGCCCTACGGTTATTACGGATATCATTTATCTTACCCGGATAAATAAAGGTGTTAATAGCGCAATGCTTGATGTTTTAGGTTTACCTTTTAAAGAAATCATTCAACAATGGGCTAATTACTACGAATCGTATTTTGAAAACCAATCGTTAGCAAACGATACGTTAAACCAACCGCAAAAAATTATTCTAACCAGCAAACCTCAACAAAAAATAACACAAGTAAAACTAAGCCCTAATGGAAATAAAATAGCTTATGTTACCAATGAACTGGGAAAATATAAAATTTTTATTTATGATGAATATTCCGATGAACATTATAAAATCTATAAAAACGGGCATAAAATAAAACAAATTACCGATTACACCTATCCCATAATCGGATGGCATCCGTCGGGTAATTATTTAACCATTATCACCGAGCAAAAAGGGGGCATTAAACTAATTCAATACAACCTGGAAGAAGATGAACTTTCCTCACGAAATCTTTTACATTATGATAAAATTCTGAATTTTGATTATGCTGATGATGGTTCTAACATAGTATTTTCTGCAGTTAAAGAAGGTGAAACCAATTTGTTTATTTTCCATTTGGCTTCTTCAACAAGCACACAAATAACCCATAATGCGGCTGATAATTTTAATCCGCAATTTATTCAAAACGCAACAAAAATTGTATTTAGTTCTAATCAACCATCCGATACATTATCCAATAATAAATTTAATCCTAACCGGGATATTTACCTTTATGATTTAAAAAAGAAAAACGATGAACCCCAAAATTTAACCAAAACGGGTTATACTAATGAGATATTACCTGAGGGCTTAAAACCCGATAATTACCTTTATTTAAGCAACCAAAATGGAATTTATAATCTATATCAGGGAAAATTTGACAGTACCATAAACTATATTGATACAGCTATCCATTATCGGTATTTTATGAGCCAGAAGCCTTTAACCAATTTCCATTTTAACATATTGAATCACGCTTTAAGTGATAATAAATCAGCCTACTCATTTGTTTATTTTACGAAAGGGAAATACCATCTTTATAAATCATCATTGCAAGATTCGACGTTTACCACAAAAAAACAATTATACCAAACATCCCATAGACAAAGCCATATTGATAGCCTGCAATCAATAAATCGACAAAACAGAGTAGTAACAGACACGTTAAAAATGCAATTGCCAGAAGATAATTATGCAGATATTAATAAGTATACCTTTGAAATTGAAAAACCCTATTTTACTTATAAATACAATAAAGAAAAAATAGATACCACAAAACTCCAGCGTCAGTTCCCTAAAATCCGGATTTACGAAAGAACATTTTATACCGACCACATTGTAAGCCAGGTTGATTTTGGTTTTTTAAACAATACCTACCAGGCATTTACGGGTGGTGCTGTGTATTTTAATCCCGGATTTAATGCTTTACTTAAAATTGGGGCTTTTGATTTGCTCGAAGATTACAAAATAATTGCAGGCGTGAGGTTTTCGGCAGATTTTAATAGCAACGAGTATTTGATAAGCCTTGAGAATCTTAAACGAAAAATAGATGAGCAGTTTGTTTTTCATCGACAAACCTTCGAAAATATTACACCAGATTTTGTTTCCAAAACAAAAACACATAAGCTGATGTATATCCGAACGATACCTTTCAGCGAGATAACCGCATTTAAAGGTACTGTAACTTTTCGCCACGATAAACAAATTTATATGGCTACCGACCGCAACACATTACAAACTCCTGATATTCATAAAATATGGGGAGGATTGAAATTCGACTATATTTTTGATAACACCTTAAGTACAGG
>JASGMZ010000008.1 GCA_030156305.1 Bacteroidales bacterium
ATAAGATGATGTCATACAGGGAAATACGTATTTTATTGGCGACTCCTTGTAAAAGCCTATATAGTTGATTTTTCAAATAGTTTTAGGCATTACATTGAGTATTCGTTAAAAATAAAACTAATCAAAAATATATTTGAAAAGCAATTGATAGATGAAACATCCATGCACTGAAGCTCACAAAAATGGAATGAATATAACATGGATGTTCCACAATATCAATTAAATCACTAAAATATATTTGTATGAATGTATATAAAAACCCTGTCACAATTTTTATGACAGGGTTTGGTTTAATAAAAAAACCTTATTTTTTATTTATTCAAATATATTTTTCATTTTTTCGAAAAAAGTTTTATCGTTGGCATTTGGATTTGGTTTAAAATTTTCTGAATTTCCCAATTGTTCGACAATTTTTTGCTCTTCTTTCGACAGGTCTTTGGGAATCCACACATTGATATTAACCAATAAATCGCCTTTTCCATAACCATTTATTTCAGGTAAACCTTTTCCTCTTAAGCGTAAAATTTTTCCAGGCTGGGTTCCTGGTTCAATTTTTATTTTTACTTTTCCGTCAACGGTTGGTACATGAACTGTGTCGCCGAGCGAAGCCTGGGCAAAGTTTAAATATAACCCGTAGATTAAATCATGTCCGTCGCGAACTAATTCGGGATGTTTCTCTTCCTGAATAAGTACAATCAGGTCGCCATTAACACCGCCACGTCTTGCCGCATTTCCTTTTCCGCTAACGTTAAGTTGCATTCCTTCACCAACCCCTGCTGGAATATCAATTGAAATTACTTCGGTTCCTTTAACAATTCCTTCACCATGACATTTTGTACATTTGTTCGTGATTACTTTTCCCTCACCACCGCAAGCAGGGCAGGTTGATGTGGTTTGCATCTGGCCTAAAAAAGTGTTTGAAACTTTTGTCACCTGTCCGGTACCTCTACAAGTAGAACAGGTACTGTATGATGATGCATCTTTTGCTCCCGTTCCGTTACATGCATCACAAGCTACATATTTATTTACTTTTAATTTTTTAGTAACTCCATGGGCGATATCTTTTAGCGAAAGGGTAACTTTTATTCTTAAATTTGATCCCTTATTTACTCTTCTTGAGCGTTGCCGTGATCCGCTAAAACCACCAAAACCGCTAAAACCACCAAATGAACCACCAAAAGCGCTACCAAAAATATCGCCAAAATTTTCGAAAATATCTTCCATGGTCATTCCACCGCCACTGAATCCATTGCCAGCAGCTCCACCAACACCTGCATGTCCAAAACGATCATATCGGCTTCGTTTATCAGGGTCTCTTAATACTTCGTAAGCTTCTGCCGCTTCCTTAAATTTGTTTTCTGCTTCTTTATCTCCGGGATTTTTATCGGGGTGATATTTTATCGCTTGTTTTCGGTATGCTTTTTTTATCTCATCCTGGCTTGCACTCTTAGAAATTCCTAGAACCTCGTAATAATCTCGTTTTGTAGACATATCTTTTGATTTTCAAAAATTTTTATTCTCCTATTACCACTTTGGCGTACCGGATAACCTTATCATTTAACAGATACCCTTTTTCAATTACATCAACAACTTTCCCTTTAAGCTCTTCGCTTGGAGCAGGTATTTTGGTTACTGCTTCGTGCAGATCTGTATCGAATTCTTTTTCTTTGGCTTCTATTTCTTTTACCCCGCGTTGTTTTAAAAACTCTTTAAATTTGTTGTATATTAATAATACGCCCTCTTTAATAGCATCTACTTCTTTGGCCTTGTCTATAGATGCCAATCCTCGTTCAAAGTCATCCATCACCGGAAGAATATTAATTAAGATATCCTCACCAGCCGATTTGGCTAACTCCATCTTTTCTTTTAATGTTCTTCGCCGATAATTATCATATTCAGCGGCCAGACGTAGATATTTGTCGTTTAGCTCTTCAATTTTTTCTTGTTCTGATTTTTTATTTTTTGAAGATTCTTGTTCTTCCGTTGTAACTTTTTTATCTTGTTCTTCCGTTTTAACTTTATCTTGTTCTTTCTTTGTTGTAACTTTTTTATCTTCTTGCTCAACGTTATCTTTAACTTTTTCCTTATGTTCTTTTTGGGTGTTCTTTTCCGATTTTGTTTTTCCTTTTTGTTCTGATTTTATTTCTTGTTGTTGAGCTTGTTGCATATCTTTTTTGTTTTCCTTTGTTTCTTTTTGTGTCTTTTTTCCCATCGCTATATATTTTATACTTTATGTTAAATTTTTAGATTTATATTGTGGTAACAAACATTTTGCCAAATAAATGTTTTACGCCAATTTGACACATGCTGGTAATATCCAAATGAAATATTGGCAAATGATTTTGTAAGCTATCGAGCAAAGAAATCAAAAAATTTTTAGTCAATTCTTTTGATATCAGCACCTAAGGCATTTAACCGGTTATCGATATTTTGATAACCTCTATCAATTTGCTCGATATTATGGATTGTGCTAACTCCATCAGCTGACATGGCAGCAATTAATAAAGCAACACCGGCACGAATATCCGGGGATGTCATATCGGTTGCTCTAAGTTGTATTTTATTGTCAAGTCCGATAACTGTTGCACGGTGAGGATCGCAAAGAATAATTTGTGCGCCCATATCAATTAATTTATCCACGAAAAACAGACGGCTTTCGAACATTTTTTGATGGATTAAGACACTGCCTTTTGCCTGAGTAGCTGTAACCAGCATAACGCTTAACAGGTCGGGTGTTAATCCAGGCCAGGGTGCATCGGCAATAGTCATTATGGAGCCATCAATAAATGTTTCTATTTGATAATGTCTGTGTTCAGGAATATAAATATCATCATTCAATTTTTCAAGTTGGATTCCTAACCTGCGAAAAGCAGTAGGGATAATTCCCAGGTTTTCGAACGAAACATTTTTTATGGTTATTTCTGAACCGGTCATTGCCGCTAAGCCGATAAAACTTCCAATTTCAATCATATCGGGCAGGATGGTATGCTCACAACCGCCAAGTTCTTTAACCCCTTCGATGGTAAGTAGGTTAGAACCAATTCCGGAAATTTTTGCTCCCATACTTACCAGCATTTTACATAGCTGTTGAATATAAGGTTCACAAGCTGCATTGTAAATTACGGTTTGCCCTTTAGCCATTACTGCGGTCATTATAATGTTAGCTGTTCCGGTTACAGAGGCCTCTTCAAGTAACATTTTGGCGCCTTGTAAGTGCTTTCCTGTTACTTTATACGAGTTGTCTTTATGGCTAAATTCAAATTTAGCACCCAGTTTTTCAAAACCAATAAAGTGAGTATCCACTCTTCGGCGGCCTATTTTATCTCCTCCGGGTTTAGGGATATATCCTTTACCAAAACGGGTAAGAAGAGGTCCAATCATCATAATTGAACCCCGGAGTGAGATTGATTTTTCTCTATACTCTTCGGTTTGCAGATAATTGAAATCAACTTCTTTGGCTGTAAAAGTATATGATGAATCGCTTAGCTTTTCTACTTTAACACCAATAGACTCGATTAAATCGATGAGCTTATTTACATCCCTAATATTAGGAATATTATGAATGGTAACTTTTTCAGGTGTTAAAAGTACTGCACTAATGATTTGTAAAGCTTCGTTTTTTGCTCCCTGTGGAGTAATATCACCTTTTAATTTTTTTCCTCCGTGAATAACAAATGAACTCATATTAATGCTTATTTGGGAAGATAATTTATTTTTTTCGCTGACTGCGGCGTCGTTTGTTTTTGGCTAAAATATCTTTTGTTTCAGTTAATGTTGTTTTGTTTGCACTAAGGTCAATTTTTCCATTGGAAAGCTCTTTTAAATCCGAAAAAATATGCTCGTCGGAAACGGCTTCTTTATTCCATGTTAAGTAGCTTTTTTTCATGTGGTTGGCAATAAGTTGAGACAGGATATCTTTCAGTTCTCCTTCTTCCATGTTTATTGCATAGTCTATCATCTTTTCGATGGTTTTACCATAATGCTTAAATCTGGCATTTTTATTGTTGTATGGTACTTTTTCGGGTTTTTCTTGTAACGTTTCTATTTTCGGGGTTTCATACGGAGAGTCAATATCCAGTTGGAAATCTGAAATAATCGCCAAATGGTCCCATAATTTGTGTTTAAAATCGGCAATATCACGTAAATGAGGATTCATATTACCCATGATATTTATAATTGCTTGCGCCATTTTATTTCTTTTTTCTTTATCGGGCTCTTCAACGGTGAGCTCAATCATTTTTTGGATATTCCTTCCATACTCGGGTAAAACCATCTTTTTTCTGCTTGTATTATATTCCATAATTGATTTTATTTTTTGCAAAAATAATCTATTTTGATTTAGCATTCAAAGATTTAAGGATTTTATTCCTTGTGTGATTTTGATTAATGGTAAAACCATTGACTGCTATATTACTCCTGAATATTGTTTGATAAAGTTAAGGAGAAGTATTATTTTATTATTCAATAATTTTTAGTTTAGCAAATTTTAATAAAAGTTGTTTTTCGCCAACTACCTCGAACAGCACTTTTGCTTTTTTGTTGGGTTCTGTTCCTTCAATTGTAATCACTTCTCCTAACCCGAATTTACTGTGCTGCACAATCATTCCTTCTTTTATTAAGTCCGGGCTGTCAGGTGTAAAGTCTTTTGCTGTTTGGGCAGTCGCTTTTTTTCCGGCTTCGCTTATTTTTAATAATTTTTTACTGGCTTGGGGCACTGTAGCATTTAATCCGGGTTTTCTTTTTTCAAATCGTGGTTTGGATGAATTCCCAAAAATATCATCATCCCCGGTAAAAGAGGTTTGCTGTTCCTGGTAAAACGATTCAGGTAATTCCAGGTATTGTTCATCAACCTCTCTTATAAACCTGCTGGGGCGGCAAAAGGTAGGGGTACCCCATTTATACCTTTCGTGGGCGAAAGAAATGATGGCTGATTCTTCGGCACGGGTTAAAGCCACATAAAACAATCTGCGCTCTTCTTCAAGCTCTTTTTGTGTACCCGACGACATGGGAGAGGGGAATAAGTCTTCTTCTAACCCTACTAGAAAAACCTGCTTAAATTCAAGCCCTTTCGCCGAGTGAATGGTCATTATCGTTACTTTATTAAAATCTTCTTCTTTCTCATTATCCTGGTTGGTTAATAAGGCTACATTCTCCATAAATTTATCTAATGAAGGAAAAAAATCAGGGTCGTTGTTACTGTCGACATACTCTTTTATACCGTTTAACAGTTCCTCGAGGTTTTCCAACCGGGTTTGCTCCTCATGCGATTGTGGATTTTTGAATTCTTTCATGATGCCCGATTCATTGGCTATTTCGGTGGCAGCATCGAAAGCATCGTAGCTTTTTATGTTTTCTGAGAAATTGTTTATTAAGGTTCTGAATTGTATTAATTTATTTTTTGTGCCAGCATTTAGCCCTGACTCAACTTTCTCAATATTAGCTAATACATCCCATGTGTTCAACTCATTTTGTTTGGCAAAATTGTCAATTTTAGTAATTGTTGTTTGGCCGATTCCACGGGTTGGGTAATTGATAATCCGCAAAAGTGCTTCATCATCTTTTTTATTAACCGCCAAACGAAAATAAGCCAACAAATCTTTTATCTCTTTACGTTGGTAAAAGGAAATACTACCGTAAACCTTATAGGGAATATTAAATTTCCGGAATGCTTCCTCAAAGCTCCTCGATTGGGCATTTGTTCGATAAAGAATGGCAAAATCTTTATATTCATAGTTACGTTCTGCCCTCGTATCTTCAATAATTCTTGCAATTTTATAGGCTTCGTCTTTATCTGTATCGGCTTCAATTACTTTTATCTTATCTCCGGTATCATTTTTAGAATAAACTTTTTTGGGAATTTGTTCTTTATTTTTTTTAATCAGGCTGTTTGCAGCATCAACAATTATTTTGGTTGAGCGGTAATTTTGTTCCAGTTTATATAAGTTATATCCGGGATAATCATTTTTAAAATTCAAGATATTTTCAATTTTTGCCCCTCTAAAAGAATATATACTTTGGGCATCGTCACCAACCACACAAACATTCTTTGTTTTTTCAGCCAGTTTTTTAATGATTAAATATTGTGCAAAATTGGTATCCTGGTATTCATCTACCAGTATATATTTGAACTTATGCTGGTATTTTTCGAGGATATCAGGAAAATCCCTGAAAAGGATATTGGTATTCAGTAACAAATCATCAAAATCCATTGCATCTGCTTTCTTACATCGGTTGCTGTAAAGCATAAAAATTTCGCCCATTCGCGGGTGCTTGTTTTTTTGATCTTGTATAAGGATTTGTTGATTGCTATTGTATGCTTTTGCTGTAATCAGATTATTTTTTGCGCTGGATATGCGTCCATAAATTTGAGCCGGTTTGTAAGTTTTATCGTCTAATCCTAATTCTTTAATAATTTTTTTTACCAGATTTTTCGAATCAATTGTGTCATATATCGTATAATTTGATGAATACCCCAGCTTTTCTGCTTCGGCTCTTAGAATTCTTGCAAAAATGGAGTGAAAAGTTCCCATCCAAAGATTCCTGGCCACATCTTTTCCAATCATTGTGGCAATTCTGTTTTTCATCTCTGCCGCAGCCTTATTGGTAAATGTTAACGCTAAAATTTGATACGCCGGAATCCCTTGTGCCAATAAATGGGTTATTCGATAGGTTAATACCCTTGTTTTGCCCGATCCTGCACCCGCAATTACTAAGGATGGGCCTTTAAAATTGGTTACAGCTTTTTTTTGCGCTTCATTTAAATCATCTAAATAATTATAAACCATTTAATCCTGTTTTGTAAAGTAAAATAAAAAATGTAAAAATAGCAGCATAATCATGGCTAACCAAAACTTCTATAAAGTATTTTTGCACAAAAATGATTTCCATTTGCTATCATGCAAGAAACTTAACTAAAAGGATATTGCACAATAAAAAACATTTTAAATCATACAATTTTATTAACGGATAATTGTTATTATTGTAAATTTTATAAGGTATATATATATTATATGTATAGATTATTCATTTTTCTTTTTACATGGTTATTTATTATTTGTGGATCATCAGCCTTTTCGCAAATAACATCGGATGCTGATTTTTCAGAAGCTACAACTTTTGATGATGATATTAAAATTCTTGTTTTTTGTACGGATGATGAAAATGGAGGCATGCTTACAGCCAACGATTCTTCCGGGACAGGAGGTTATACGTTTGAGTGGTACAAATACAATGAAGAAGATACAGCATTTAATATTTTAATTAATGAAAATATTACCATAAGTAATGACTCGGTGAGCTCTACCGTGCAAAATTTGGCATCTGGAGGATATAAAGCAATGCTAACGAAAGAAGATACTGTGCAAGAGTATATTGCCTGGGTTTATAACAATAACTCGTTGTCTATTGATATTCAGGTTTTAAATCCTTTAGATTGTGATTTGCTGGAATTGAATGCTCCAACTAATTTTAACACTAATTTTTATTTGATTGATACATCCAACGGAACAGCCCACCTTTTAGAAAATTATAAAGAACAATATAATTGGAGTTCAGAACCCGAGTTAGAGAGTTTACGAAATTATAATTATTCTTATACCAGTACAGCTATACTGCCCACAGAGAATACAACTTTTTATGTTACCATAACCGACCGTTTTGGCTGCCAGGCTGAAGATTTTGTTGATTATACAGCTGTAGCTACCAAAGCTAAATTTAATATCTCTTCGATTGATGAGGATGGAATAGTTTTAGAAACCAGTGAAGAATCCATTTCCGGATCAGCACCACTGAAAACACGGTTTGAGAATTTATCAGAAAATGGTTATGAATATACTTATTTTTTTGGTGATTCTTTAATCGATAACGACGAGGATACTGTTTTTACTACAGACCATTCTGAACAACCTGAGCACACCTATTATTATAGTGCTCCCGATTCGGGAAAAACATATACTGCATGGTTATATAGCGAAAGTAGTTATGGTTGTATTGATTCAATGTCATTAGAGATTTTTATCGAGCCTACATCCATTGAATTTCCAAATGTATTTACTCCAAACAATGATAATATTAATGATGTATATCAATTAACCGATTTTAAATCGATTCGAAATTTTAAAATAACCATATTTAACAGGGTAGGCCAGGTTGTCCATCAATTCGAAGGGAATGCGCGGGATTGGGAAGGCTGGGATGGCACCGTTAAGAACAGTAACCGTGAAGCCCCCGAAGGAAATTATTTTTTTGTAGTAGAAGTGTTGGGTTGGGATACGAAAAAATATAACAACAAAAACCTGAATTATACTGGTGTTACAGAAGAAGATGTTGAAGAAAGCTCAGGAGGAGGGAACTTTTTTGGTGTTATCCGGTTGTTTAGATAAAATGAACTATATATATAGGTATCAAAAAAAGAGGCTGTCCAAAAAGAATTACAAGTGTCATTGCGAATGCTGTGCCTGCCGGCAGGCAGGAAATGAAGCAATCTATATTTATTGATTATCAGTAGATTGCTTCACTCGTTCCTCATTCGCAATGACTTTTTTATGACTTTTTGGACAGCCTCTTTATTTATGTTATGTAAAGAATGAATTATCGTTATTCTTCTTCTTCCTGCTCTTCGAAAGCTTTCATTAATTTTTCCTGAATATCCATTGGAACCTGCTCATATTTTGCAAATTTCATGGTGTAGGTTGCTCTACCTCCGGTTAATGAACTTAATGATGTTGAATATTTGTTTAGCTCAGCTAAAGGTACTTTTGCATTAATTTTTTCAAAACCTTTATCGCTATTCATTCCTTCGATAATGGCTCTTCTACCTTGTAAATCACTCATAACATCCCCCATTCGGTCCGATGGAACAAGAACTTCTACATCATAAATAGGCTCCATAATTTTAGGCCCTGCATTTTTAAAGGCAGCCTTAAAGGCATTTCTACCGGCAAGTTTAAACGAAATTTCGTTTGAATCAACGGGGTGCATTTTTCCATCATATACTGCAACTCTGATATCACGGGCGTAAGAACCGGTTAGTGGCCCTTCTTCCATTTTTTCCATAATACCTTTTAAAATTGCAGGTAAAAAACGAGCATCAATGGCACCCCCAACAATACAGTTGTAATACACTAATTTACCACCCCAGGGTAAGTCATGCTCTTCTTTATTTCTTACCGATACTTTTATCTCTTTTCCATTTACTTTATAAACGGTTGGATCTGGCATACCTTCTTTGTAAGGTTCAATTACCATATGTACTTCGCCAAACTGGCCAGAACCTCCTGATTGTTTCTTATGACGGTAACTCGATTCTGCAACTTTGGTGATTGTTTCACGGTAAGGTATCTTCGTTGGATAAAATTCAGTGTCGATTTTATAGATATTGTCAAGGTGCCATTTTACCATATTATTCAAATGATATTCACCTTGTCCGTATAATATTATTTGTTTTAATTCTTTTGAGTATTCAACTTTTACTGTTGGGTCAATTTCATGTATTCTGGTTAAGGCTTCCCCTAATTTTTCATCATCCGACTCGTTAACGGCTTTAATTGCTGTTCTGTGTTTAGCTTCGGGGAATGAAATTTCAGGAAATTTGAATGATTTCTTAGGATCAGATAACGTATGATTTGTTTTGGTATTTTTAAGTTTTACTGCTGCACCAATATCACCAGCAACTATTTTGGATACTTTAGTTCTGTTTTTTCCTGCTACAGCATACAATTGAGAAAATCTTTCTTTAGTGGATGTGTTGTTGTTCGTTAAATCCATCCCTTCGGCAACACTTCCGGAAAGCACTTTAAAATAATTAATTTCACCAATATGTGACTCATTGGCAGTTTTAAAAACAAACAAACTTGTCGGGCCATCTTCTTTGCATTCAATTTTTTCTCCATCAGTTGTTTCCGGTGCAGGCATCATATTTGGTGCTGGCACAACATTCGTAATAAACTCCAGGATTCTTTTGATACCATAATTTTTTTCTGCTGAAGCACAAAATAAAGGGAACATCCCTCTGTTAATTAAGCCAGCTAAAATACCCTTTCTCATTTCATTCTCATCCAGCGATTCTTTTTCAAAAAACAATTCCATTAATTGCTC
This sequence comes from Bacteroidales bacterium, assembly GCA_030156305.1. Classification (GTDB taxonomy): domain Bacteria; phylum Bacteroidota; class Bacteroidia; order Bacteroidales; family UBA12077; genus UBA12077. The sequence goes on from JASGMZ010000008.1 coordinate 10,096, forward strand.
ATCATTTTCTGCAGCAGATTCAACCAAAGTGTTATGCAATTCTTCTGCAGTATCTTTTTGGTCAGCAGGAATGTCAAGAATCTCTCTGTCGCCCTTATCATTGAATTTGTACATCTTCATTGTTAACACATCAATGATGGCATTAAAATCAGGGCCTGTAGCAACAGGATATTGTACAACAACCATTTTGTTACCAAAAGCAGTTTTTAATGATTCTATGGCTTTTTCATGGTTTGCACCTTCGTGATCCAATTTGTTTAAAACAAATATTAATGGTTTATTGTATTTTTCACAATGTCTGCTTAAAATCTCGGTACCAACTTCAACTCCATGTTGAGCATTAACTAACATAACTGCCTGGTCTGCTGCATAAAATGAAGATATAACTCCTCCTATAAAATCGTCAGCACCAGGGGTATCGATAATATTAATTTTATGATCATTAAATTCGGTATATAAAACAGTGGAAAATACTGAATTTAGGTTTTCATGTTCAATTTCATTATAGTCGGAAGCAGTGTTTTGACCATCAATACTTCCTTTTCTATCAATTACTCCTCCTTCAAAGAGCATCGCTTCGGCCAGGGTTGTTTTCCCCGAACCCGCATTTCCAATCAAAGCGATATTCCTTATTTTATCCGTTTGATAAGTTTTCATATGTATTTTAAGATTTAATGAATAATTATTATAACTTTTTTAAAATCAACACATTTATTATAAGATAGATAAACGGGCTTCAAAAATAGTAAAATTTTATCAACACACAAGTGATGGCTTATAATATTATATAGGTATTGATTATTTTTATTTTCTCTTTAATATCTTTCTAAATAAGGAGCCCTAAATAATTTAATTCCAAATCATTTGTAATTTATCAAAAAAGATTTTAATTTTGCGGCATTTTCCGACAAGAAATTTGTGTGGTTAAATCAATAAAAATCAATGAATTTTAATTTTAAGAGGTTTATTTCAGTAGTATGAATAAATCTTCTGAAACATCTAAAAATTAAGAAATAAATTTAAATATTTTGTGGATTTTTAAAAAAAAAGAATACCTTTGCGAACCGATTTTGTGAAAAAATTAATTTAAATAATCAACTATATGCCTACAATACAGCAGTTAGTAAGAAAAGGAAGAAAGCAAATTGTAGAGAAGAAGAAGGCTCCTGCTTTGGATGCATGTCCACAGCGAAGAGGTGTTTGTACCCGAGTATATACAACAACACCAAAGAAGCCGAACTCTGCTATGCGAAAAGTTGCCAGGGTTAGGTTAACCAATGGTAAAGAAGTAAATGCTTATATCCCTGGAGAGGGCCATAATTTACAAGAACACTCCATTGTATTAATCAGAGGAGGTAGGGTAAAAGACTTACCAGGTGTTCGTTATCACCTTATTCGTGGTGCCCTTGACACATCCGGAGTAGAAGGCAGAACACAGCGACGTTCAAAATATGGAACTAAAAGACCCAAGAAATAAACTAACGCAAACCGTTTAGAAAGAAATGAGAAAGTCAAAACCAAAACAGAGGATAATATTACCGGATCCAAAATACAACGATACGTTAGTAACCCGATTTGTTAACGATCTAATGGTGGATGGTAAAAAAAATATTGCGTTGAATATTTTTTATGATGCAATGGATATCGTTGCAGAAAAAAATAAAGATAAAGAAAAATCTGCTTTAGAGATTTGGAAAAAAGCATTAGAAAATGTTACGCCTATGGTAGAGGTTAAAAGTAGGCGAATTGGTGGTGCTACTTTTCAGGTCCCTATGGAGGTTTCTCCTAAAAGAAAAACAGCTATTAGTATCAGAAATCTGATAAAATTTGCTCGTCAGAGAAGTGGAAAAAATATGGCTGAAAAATTAGCACAGGAAATTATTGCTGCCTATAACGAAGAAGGTGGAGCATTTAAACGTAAAGAAGAAACACATAGAATGGCCGATGCGAATAAAGCATTCGCTCATTTTAGATTTTAATCACAAGTAAAAAGAAGGGGTTAGAGAAAAGGAGAAATGAATAAAACTTTGCAAAATACCAGAAATATCGGAATCATGGCTCATATTGATGCCGGTAAAACCACTACAACAGAACGTATTCTGTTTTATACTGGTATTACACATCGTATTGGCGAAGTGCATGATGGAGCTGCTACCATGGACTGGATGGTTCAGGAGCAAGAGCGAGGAATTACGATTACTTCTGCAGCAACCACTGCTTTTTGGAATTATAAAGATCAGGAATATAAAATTAATATTATCGATACTCCCGGACACGTTGACTTTACTGTAGAGGTAGAAAGATCTTTACGTGTACTCGATGGCGCAATTGCTGTATTTTGTGCTGTGGGTGGAGTTGAACCTCAATCGGAAACCGTTTGGAGACAAGCCGATAAATATCATGTCCCAAGAATGGCCTTTGTAAATAAAATGGACCGTTCAGGAGCCGATTTCTTTTCTGTGGTTAATCAAATTAAAGAAAAGTTAGGATCTAATCCGGTGCCTCTTCAAATACCTATTGGTTCAGAAGAGTCCTTTAAAGGAGTTATTGACCTTATTGAAAATAAAGCCGTTGTTTGGCATGATGATCAAACACTTGGAACAAATTACGAATTAGTTGAAATACCGGATGAGTTAAAAGAAGAAGCAGAAGAGTGGAGAGGTAAATTAATTGAAGCTGTTGCTGAACACGATGATGCTTTATTGGAAAGATTTTTTGAAGATCCGGATTCTATTACAAAAGATGAAATGTTAGCTGTTATTCGCAAAGCAACCATTGAAATGACTATTACACCTGTGCTTTGTGGTTCAGCATTTAAAAATAAAGGCGTTCAACGATTACTCGATTCTATTATTGCATTTTTACCAAGCCCGCTTGATGTTGGGAATATTAAAGGAATTAATCCTAAAAATGATGAACAAGTTGAGCGTAAACCAGATGCTAATGAACCACTTGCTGCATTAGCATTTAAAATTGCTACCGACCCTTATGTTGGCAGACTGGCTTTTTTAAGAGTATATTCAGGGAAAATTGATGCTGGTTCCTATGTATTAAATGTACGAACCGGAAAACGCGAAAGAATTTCCCGTTTATATCAAATGCATGCCAATAAACAAAATCCAAAAGATTTTATTGAGGCTGGAGATATATGCGCTGCAGTAGGGTTTAAAGATTTAAGAACCGGTGATACCCTATGCAATGAAAAACATCAGATAGCTTTGGAGTCTATGGAGTTCCCTGAACCCGTAATTGGTATTGCTGTTGAACCAAAAACTCAAAAAGACCTGGATAAATTAAATATAGCCCTCCAAAAATTGGCCGAAGAAGATCCTACGTTTACTGTAAAAGTAGATGATGATTCAGGCCAGACTGTAATTAGTGGTATGGGAGAATTACATTTGGAAATTTTACTCGATCGTTTAGTTCGCGAATTTAAAGTTGAATGTAACCAGGGTGCACCGCAGGTTAATTATAAAGAAGCAATTACAAAAGAAGTTGAACACCGCGAAGTATTTAAAAAGCAAACTGGTGGTAGAGGTAAATTTGCTGATATACAAGTTATTATTGGCCCTGCTGATGATGATACCAAAGGACTTCAATTTATTGATAAAATAAAAGGTGGAAATATTCCTAAAGAATATATACCTGCAATTCAGAAAGGTTTTAAAGAAGCAATGTACAATGGTGTGTTGGCGGGTTATCCTGTTGATAGCCTGAAAGTAACATTGGTTGATGGTTCATATCACGATGTGGATTCTGATGCATTATCTTTTGAAATTGCAGCAAAAATGGCTTTTAAATCTGCTTGTGCCAAAGCTAAACCAATTCTTTTAGAACCAATTATGGCTGCTGAAGTTGTTACTCCTGAAGAGTATATGGGAGACATTATTAGCGACTTTAACAGACGAAGAGGGAAGGTAGAAGGAATGGAAAACAGAGGTGGAGCAAGAGTAATAAAAGCAAAAGTTCCACTAGCCGAAAAATTTGGCTATGTAACTGTATTAAGAACTATAAGTTCAGGACGAGCTACTTCATCAATGGAATTTTCTCATTACGAAGAGGTTCCTAAAGAAATAGCTAAAGAGATTGTAGAGAAAACAAAAGGAAAAAGCGAATTTGTTTAATTTGGATAAGAATGAGCCAAAAGATTAGAATTAAATTAAAATCTTACGATCACAACCTGGTAGATAAATCTGCCGAAAAGATCGTAAAAACAGTAAAATCTACTGGAGCTGTAGTAAGTGGCCCTATTCCACTACCTACTCATAAAAGAGTTTTTACCGTATTACGTTCTCCATTTGTTAATAAAAAATCGAGAGAACAATTTCAGTTATCATCTTATAAACGTTTATTGGATATTTACAGTTCAACACCAAAAACGATTGATGCATTGATGAAACTGGAATTACCCAGTGGAGTTGAAGTAGAAATTAAAGTATAATAAAGAAAAAAGGAAAGCGATGCCAGGATTAATTGGAAAAAAGATTGGAATGACTTCCATCTTCAGTGCCGAGGGAAAAAATATTCCATGCACTGTTATTGAGGCCGGGCCATGTGTGGTAACACAGGTGAAAACCGTTGAAAATGACGGATATCACGCATACCAGTTGGCCTATGACGAAAAAAAGGAGAAGAACACGCCCAAGCCTATGATTGGCCACTTTAAAAAAGCAAAACAAACTCCTAAGCGAGTTTTACATGAGTTTAAAAATTTTGCTAAAGAGTACAAAGTAGGCGAAGATGTTACCATCGACATATTTAATGAAGATATGTGGGTTGATGTAACAGGATTTTCTAAAGGAAAAGGTTTTCAGGGTGTTGTTAAACGATACGGATTCCACGGTGTTGGAGGACAAACACACGGTCAGCACAATAGACTTCGGGCTCCCGGCTCTTTAGGTGCATCATCATATCCTTCAAGAGTTTTTAAAGGAATGAGAATGGCCGGACAAACGGGTAATAAAAAAGTTAAGCTCATCAACCTTAAAGTTATTAAGGTTATTAAAGAGAATAATTTATTAGTTGTTAAGGGATCAGTTCCTGGTGCAAATGGATCATATTTAATTATTCAAAAGTAATGGAATTATCTATAGTTAATATAACAGGCGAAGATACCGGTAAAAAAGTTACCCTTAATGATTCGATTTTTAAAATCGAACCAAACGATCATGTCATTTATTTGGATGTAAAACAATATTTGGCTAACAAACGTCAGGGTACTCATAAAGCAAAAGAAAGAAATGAGATCGCCGGTAGTACAAAAAAGATTAAACGACAAAAAGGTACTGGAACTGCACGAGCCGGGAGTATAAAATCTCCTGTTTTTAGAGGCGGTGGAAGAGTATTTGGCCCTAAACCCCGAGATTACTCTTTTAAGTTAAATAAAAAAGTAAAATTACTTGCTCGAAAATCAGCTTTAAGTTATAAAGCAATTGATAACAATATTAAAGTATTAGAGAACTTTAATTTTGAAGTTCCTAAAACCAAAGAATTTGTTGATCTACGAAATAATTTAGGCGTAGCTGATAAAAAAGTACTTTTAGTTTTATCTGAACAAAATAAAAATATATATTTGTCATCCAGAAATTTACAGGATGTTAAAGTAGTAAATGTTTCAGATATAAACACTTATGATATAGTAAATGCATCAGTTGTCCTCTTTGTAGAGAACTCAATTGAGCCATTGCATAAAATGTTTAGAATTTAGAAAAAATTATAACAATGGATATTTTGTTAAAACCAATAGTAACCGAAAAAATGACTAAACAGGGCGATGACCTGAACAGATACGGTTTTATTGTGGATAAAAGAGCAAATAAAGTACAGATTAAAAATACTGTAGAGGAAATGTATGGTGTATCAGTTGAGGCTGTTAATACTATGCGTTATATCGGTAAGGAAAAATCCCGCTATACTAAGTCGGGAATCATTCAGGGACAATCAAAATCATTTAAGAAAGCGATTGTAACATTAGTTGAAGGAGAAAAAATAGATTTTTATAGCAATATTTAATTAATATGGCAGTAAGAAAATTAAAACCTGTAACACCAGGACAAAGACATAAAATTATCGGTGCTTTTGATGTAATCACCACAAGTACACCGGAAAAATCTTTGTTAGCACCCCTTAAAAAATCAGGTGGTAGAAATAGTGATGGGAAAATGACTATGAGATATCTTGGAGGAGGCCATAAACAAAGATATCGAATCATTGATTTTTTGCGCAACAAAGATGGAATGGAAGCTACGGTAAAAAGTATTGAATACGATCCAAATAGAACCGCAAGAATTGCATTGGTAGTATATGAAGATGGTGAGAAAAAATATATCATCGCTCCTAATGGATTACAAGTAGGACAAAAAATTAAATCTGGTGAAGGAGTTGCCCCAGAAGTAGGAAACACATTGTTCTTATCAAACATTCCATTAGGTACTATAATTCATAATATTGAATTACATCCAGGTAAAGGAGGTGCATTAGCCCGTAGTGCTGGATCTTATGCACAGCTTACATCTCGTGATGGTAAATATGCAATTGTTAAGTTACCTTCTGGTGAATCAAGGATGATTTTAACAACTTGCCGTGCTACCATTGGTACTGTTTCTAATGCTGACCATAGCCTTGAAATATCAGGTAAAGCAGGACGTAAAAGATGGTTGGGCAGAAGGCCAAGAGTACGTGGTGTTGTGATGAATCCAGTAGACCATCCTATGGGTGGTGGCGAAGGAAGAGCCTCAGGTGGCCATCCAAGATCAAGAAATGGAGTACCTGCCAAAGGTTATAAAACAAGAGCCAGAAAAAAGGTTTCGAATAAGTATATTGTTGAAAAACGTAAGAAATAAAAAAGATTGCTATGAGTCGATCATTGAAAAAAGGCCCATTTATTGATTATAAACTTGAGAAAAGAGTTCTTGAAATGAACGAATCAGGAAAAAAATCTGTTGTTAAAACCTGGTCACGCAGGTCTATGATTTCACCAGATTTTGTTGGGCATACTATTGCAGTTCATAATGGAAATAAATTTATCCCGGTATATGTTACTGAAAATATGGTAGGACATAAATTTGGAGAATTTGCTCCAACCAGAACGTTTAGAGGCCATGCCGGAAATAAAAAATAAACCTACGATAGTATTATTTAAAAATATTAGATTATAATGGGTGCAAGAAAAAGAATAAGAGCGAATAAGATAAAAGAAAGCAAAAAAAATCAATATTTTGCTAAACTTAGAAATTGCCCTACTTCGCCACGAAAAATGCGATTAGTTGCTGATATGATAAGGGGTATGGAAGTTAATAAAGCTCTTGATGTATTGAAATATAGTTCGAAAGAAGCATCAAATCGTTTAGAAAAATTACTTTTGTCAGCTATTGCTAACTGGCAGGAAAAAAACGAAGGTGTTCGAATAGAAGACAGCAAATTAATTGTGAAAGAGATCTTTGTTGATGGTGGAAGAACTTTAAAAAGAATTCAACCGGCTCCACAAGGTAGAGCCCACAGAATTAGAAAGAGATCAAATCACGTGACATTAGTGCTGGATAATTTAAATAACAACGATACTCAAACAGAACAATAGATGGGACAAAAAGTTAATCCGATAGGAAATCGATTGGGAATCATTAATGGATGGGATTCTAATTGGTACGGTGGAAAAAACTATGCTGACAAGCTGGTTGAGGATAATAAGATTAGAAAATATCTTGAAACTCGATTAGCCAAAGCAAGTATATCTAAGATTGTTATTGAAAGAACTTTAAAATTAATAACCGTTACGGTTAATACCGCACGCCCGGGAATTATTATTGGTAAAGGCGGCCAGGAAGTAGATAAACTTAAAGAAGAGTTAAAAAAACTTACTCGTAAAGAGGTTCAGATTAATATCTTCGAAGTGAAAAGGCCGGAACTTGATGCTACTATCGTTGGCAATGCTATTGCAAGACAGATCGAAGGTAAAGTGTCATACCGTCGAGCGATTAAAATGGCAATAGCCTCTACCATGAGAATGGGTGCTGAAGGAATTAAAGTTCAAATTTCAGGACGTTTGGGTGGTGCTGAAATGGCTCGTACCGAAGTTTATAAAGAAGGACGTACACCATTGCACACATTCCGTGCCGATATTGATTATACGTTAAGTGAAGCACTAACTAAAGTTGGTTTAATTGGTATTAAAGTATGGATTTGTAGAGGTGAGATTTTTGGAAAAAGAGATCTTTCGCCAAATATTGGTGCCTCAAAAAACCAGAAACCATCTAAAGGTGGCTTCAAGAAAAAAAGAAAATAAGCGATAATTTAAATTTATTATTGGAATGTTACAGCCAAAGAAAACGAAATACAGAAGAGTCCAAAAGGGTAAAATGAAAGGAAATGCCCAGCGGGGAAATCAATTGGCTTTTGGTTCATTTGGAATCAAAGCAATGGAAGAGTGCTGGATTACAGGACGACAAATTGAGGCCGCCCGACAAGCAGTGACTCGTTATATGAAACGTGAAGGCCAAATTTGGATACGGATTTTTCCAGATAAACCAATCACCAAAAAACCAGCTGAGGTACGTATGGGTAAAGGACGTGGAGCACCAGAAGGATTTGTAGCACCCGTTAGGCCCGGACGTATTTTAATTGAAGCCGAAGGTGTATCTTTTAAAGTAGCTCAGGAAGCATTACGTCTTGCAGCTCAAAAATTACCAATCCCAACAAAGTTCGTTGTTAGACGTGATTATGTTGAAAACATAAATTAGTGAGAAATGAAAAATTCTGAAATTAGAGAATTAACCACAAAGGAGATTGAGGAAAGAATCGATACTGAAAAAACGATGCTTACTCGTCTAAAGCTTAATCATGCCGTGTCTCCTTTAGACAATCCTTTGAAAATTAAACAAACACGCAAGAATATTGCAAGATTAATGACCGAGTTGCGTAAAAGAGAATTAAAAGAAAATTCGAATAGTTAATTTTTAACAATGGAAACAACAAGAAGACTGAGAAAAGAACGTATTGGTGTTGTTGTTAGCAATAAAATGGATAAAACCATTGTCATTGCTGTAGAACGAAAAGTAAAACATCCAAAGTACGGCAAATTCATCAAAAGCAGGAAAAAATTTACTGCACACGATAAAGATAATACTTGCAATATAGGCGATACTGTTAGAATTATGGAAACAAGGCCTTTAAGCAAAAATAAATGTTGGAGATTAGTAGAAATTATTGAAAGAGTTAAATAGTCATGATACAACAAGAAAGTAGACTAACAGTTGCTGACAACAGCGGAGCCAAAGAAGTGTTGTGTGTGCGCGTATTAGGTGGTACACATAAAAGATATGCTTCTATTGGCGATCAGATCGTAGTAACTGTTAAAAGTGCTTTACCATCAGGTGAAATAAAAAAAGGAACAGTATCTAAAGCTGTTGTCGTTAGAACAAGAAAAGAAGTTCGTAGACCCGATGGCTCTTATATACGTTTCGATAACAATGCTGTTGTATTGTTAAATAATGTAGATGAAATCCGTGGTACACGTATTTTTGGCCCAATACCAAGAGAATTACGTGAAAATTATATGAAAATCATCTCATTAGCTCCAGAAGTATTATAATTTAAAATCATTGCTGCAATGCAAAGGAAGAAATTACACATAAAAAAAGGCGATACGGTTTACGTAAATGCAGGTGAATATAAAGGACAACAAGGCAAAGTGCTTGAAGTAATTTACGACAAGAAAAAAGCAATTGTTGAAGGTGTGAATATGGTTTCTAAACACACAAAGCCTAATGCAAATAATCCACAAGGTGGAATTGTAAAAATGGAAGCACCAATTCATATTTCTAACCTAATGGTTGTTGATCCATCAACTGGAGAACCTACCAGAATTGGGAGAAGGAGAAATGATAAAAATAAATTAGTGCGATATTCAAAAAAATCAGGAGAGGAGATTAAGTAATGGAATATACGCCTTTATTAAGAGAAAAATACAGAAAAGAGATTATTCCAGCCTTAACTAAGGAATTCAAGTATAAAACAATCATGGAAGTTCCCAGGCTGGTTAAGATAACGCTAAACCAGGGCGTAGGCCAGGCAGTAGCCGATAAAAAAATGATCGAAACGGCACAGGATGAATTAACACTTATTGCCGGGCAAAAAGCTGTTAAAACCTACTCTAAAAAAGATATCTCTAACTTTAAGTTGCGTAGAGGAATGCCTATTGGCGTGAAAGTTACTTTGCGTAGAGATAAAATGTATGAGTTTATGGAAAGGCTTATTGCAATTTCCTTACCACGAATCAGAGATTTTAACGGTGTTAGTTCTAAGTTTGACGGACGCGGAAACTATACATTAGGTATCCAGGAACAAATTATTTTTCCTGAAATTGATCTTGATAAAATCAATAAAATTTTAGGGTTAGAAATTACATTTGTTACTACTGCTAAAACCGATGAAGAAGGATTAGCCTTGTTACGCGAATTTGGAATACCATTTAAAAATATTAAAAAGAAATAAATAGTATGGCTAAAGAATCAATGAAAGCCCGGGAAATACGGCGACAAAAATTGGTTGAAAAGTACGCTGAGAAAAGAGCAAAACTTAAAGCTGAAGGTGATTATGTTGGATTAAGCAGATTACCCAAAAACTCTAATCCAATCCGGTTACACAACAGATGTTTAATTACCGGACGACCCAAAGGATATATGCGACAATTTGGTATAAGTAGAATTACCTTTAGAGAAATGGCATCAAAAGGGTTAATCCCCGGAGTAAAAAAGGCAAGTTGGTAGATTGTAATTAAAATAAAGAAGAGATATGATCACAGATCCTATAGCAGATTATCTTACTCACATTAGAAATGCCGTGATGGCAGGTCATAGAGTAGTAGAAATCCCAGCTTCAAACCTAAAAAAAGATATTACCAAAATATTATTTGATAAAGGATATATTTTATCCTATAAGTTTGAAGATGACGATAAACAAGGTATTATAAAAATAGCATTAAAATATCACCCGGAAACAAAAGCTCCGGCTATTCGAAAAATTATCAGGGTAAGTAAACCCGGGCTGAGAAAATATGTTGGAGCCGATGAAATTCCACGCGTACTTAATGGATTAGGTGTGGCTATTTTATCTACATCAAAGGGGGTTATCTCTGATAAAGAAGCTCATACCTTGAATGTGGGTGGTGAAGTTTTATGTTATGTACATTAAAAAGGAGGATATTTAAATGTCACGAATTGGAATATTACCCGTTAAAATACCCGGAGGCGTTACGGTTACTGTAAATGATACAAATGAGGTATTGGTGAAAGGGCCAAAAGGTGAATTATCACAAAAGGTAGATCAAGATATTCAGGTTGAAGTGAAAGATGGCCAGGTGGAGTTAAAACGATTAGGCGAAGAAAAACATCATAAATCATTGCATGGTTTATATCGTTCTCTAATCAACAATATGGTTATTGGAGTATCAGAAGGATATACTATCCAACAAGAGTTAGTGGGTGTAGGTTATCGAGCCGAAGCCAAAGGACAAATTCTTGAACTTAGTCTTGGATATTCTCATGATATTCACTTTCAGATACCTGATGAAGTTAAAGTGGAAGCCAGGCAGGAACGTAGAAATAATCCAATTATAACTTTAACAAGTTGTAACAAACAGGTTATTGGTGAAGTTGCTGCAAAAATCAGGTCATTTAGGCCACCAGAGCCATATAAAGGTAAAGGTATTAAATTTGTCGGCGAACAATTACGCAGAAAAGCCGGTAAATCTGCTAGTGTATAACATATTAAATTTAGATAGTCATGGCTTTAACAAAGCAAGAGAGAAGATATAGAATTAAATTACGAATTCGAAAACATATAAAAGGGACAGCCCAAAAGCCCAGAATGTCGGTTTTTAGAAGCAATAGCCAAATATATGTTCAATTTATTGATGATTTGGAAAACAAAACCTTATTAGCCGTTTGTTCAAGAAATAAAGAAGTAGCTGAAAAGGGAAAGGTTTCTAAAACAGAACAAGCCAAATTAGTAGGAGATTTAGCTGCTAAAAAAGCTTTAGAAAATGGAATTACCCAGGTAGTTTTCGATAGAAACGGCTATTTATATCATGGTAGAGTTCAATCATTAGCAGAAGCTGCCAGAAAAGGTGGACTAAAATTTTAAGATTAAGATATTATGTCAACAAGTATAAGAAAAGTAAAAACCAGCGATTTAGAGTTAAAAGACAGACTCGTAAGCATACAAAGAGTAACCAAAGTAACTAAAGGTGGACGTAATTTTGGTTTTACTGCAATTGTAGTCGTTGGTAATGAAGATGGTATTGTAGGATATGGCTTAGGAAAAGCTAAAGAGGTAACTACAGCTATTGCTAAAGGAGTTGAAGCTGCTAAGAAAAATTTAGTAAAAGTACCTATTTATAAAGGTACTATACCTCATGAGCAGACAAGTAGATATGGAGGTGCTCAGGTATTTTTAAAGCCCGCATCTCATGGTACTGGAGTAAAAGCTGGCGGTGCAATGCGTGCTGTGCTTGAAAGTGTTGGTGTTACTGATGTTCTTGCAAAATCAAAAGGTTCAAGCAACCCTCATAATCTTGTGAAAGCAACTATTGATGCATTACTTCAATTAAGAGATGCCAGAGCTGTTGCTGATCAACGAAGTGTTACTCTTGATAAAGTTTTTAATGGATAATGATCTTTAATAAAGATATCTTATGGCTAAAATAATAATTACACAAGTAAAGAGTAAAATTAGAAGCACAAAGCGTCAGAAAAGAACTTTGGAAGCTTTAGGAATTAAAAAAATGAATAACCCTATTGAAGTGGAAGATAATCCACAAATATTAGGAATGATTACAAAAGTTAATCATTTATTACGGGTTGAAAAAAAGTAATAACAAATAATATTATATTGTAATACTATGGAATTACATAATTTAAAACCAGCAGAAAACTCTACGAAAACTAGTAAGAGAATTGGAAGAGGACAAGGATCTGGTAAAGGAGGAACAGCAACAAGAGGACATAAAGGGCAGAAATCAAGATCCGGATATTCCAGAAAAATTGGTTTCGAAGGTGGACAAATGCCTTTACAGCGTCGAGTACCAAAATATGGTTTTACCAATATATCTCGTAAGGAATTTAAAGGAATTAATATCGAGACTTTAGAAAAATTAGCCGATAAAAAAGGGTTAACTACAATTGATATTGATACTTTGATTGATGCAGGACTCATTAAGAAAAACAGTTTAGTTAAAATTCTTGGAAATGGAACATTAACTAAAAAATTAGAAGTAAAAGCACATGCTTTTTCTAAATCTGCCATCAAAGCCATTGAATCAGTTGAAGGAACCGTTGTAAAATTATAGATTAATGAGAACTTTAATACAAACCATAAAGAATATACTTAAAATTGAGGACCTTAGATACCGTATTGGATATACTATATTTATTTTAATAATTTATCGATTAGGAAGTTATATTGTTTTACCGGGGATAGACCCGAATCAATTAACTGCTTTAGAGCAGCAAACTTCCGACGGTGTAATGGGGTTATTAAATATGTTTTCTGGTGGATCATTCTCAAGAGCATCTATCTTTGCTTTAGGGATTATGCCCTATATTTCTGCTTCTATTGTAATCCAGTTATTGGGAATAGCTATTCCTTACTTTCAAAGATTACAACGTGAAGGAGAAAGCGGAAGAAGAAAAATTAATCAGATAACCAGATATTTAACAGTAGCTATCTTACTTTTGCAAGCTCCAGCGTACTTAAAAAATCTTCAAGTACAGCTTCCTGCATCAGCGTTTGTATTAAAAGGAACCTTTTTCTGGTTTTCATCGGTAGTAATTCTTACTTCAGGAACCATGTTTATTATGTGGCTTGGCGAAAGAATAACCGATAAAGGAATCGGGAATGGAATATCGCTAATCATTATGATTGGTATTATTGCACGATTACCTTTTGCATTATTTGCCGAATTTATTAGTAGATTTGAAGAACAAGGTGGCGGACTTGTTGTTTTCTTGTTAGAGATGGTCATATTATTCTTTGTATTTATAGCAACAATTCTTTTAGTTCAGGGAACAAGAAAAATTCCTGTACAATATGCTAAAAGGATTGTTGGAAATAAACAATACGGGGGTGTTAGACAATACATTCCTTTAAAAGTAAACTCTGCAGGTGTTATGCCTATTATCTTTGCACAAGCATTGATGTTTATCCCGTTAACCATTGCAGGTTTTGCAAATTCTGAATCTTTAACAGGATTCGCGGCTGCATTTGCAAATATTACCGGTTTTTGGTATAACTTCACCTTTGCAATTTTAATTATTCTTTTTACCTATTTTTACACTGCCATTACTATAAATCCTTCTCAAATGGCAGAGGATATGAAAAAGAATGGAGGCTTTATTCCTGGTGTTAAACCGGGGCGTAAAACGGTTGAGTTTCTCGACACGATTATGTCTCGTATTACCTTACCAGGGTCAATATTTTTAGCTCTTATAGCTATATTACCTGCTTTTGCTCAAATTGGTGGCGTAAATAGCCAATTTGCACAATTTTACGGTGGTACATCACTATTAATCCTTGTAGGCGTTGTGTTAGATACTTTACAGCAAATTGAAAGTCATCTGTTAATGCGACACTATGATGGATTGTTAAAATCTGGAAGGATTAAAGGTAGAGCCGGAGGGGCTTCTGCTATTTAATTAAATTATTAATGTTCTTTGATGTTAGTTTATAAAAACCAAGAGGAAATTGAAATTATCAGACGAAACAATTTACTCGTTTCCAGAACTTTGGCCGAAGTAGCTAAATTGATAAAACCTGGAGTAACAACCCTTGAGCTTGATAAAAGAGCTGAAGAGTTTATAAGAGATCATGGTGCAGTACCAGGATTTCTAGGGTACGGAGGTTTCCCCAATACATTATGTACTTCGGTTAATGATCAAGTGGTACATGGAATACCTTCTGATTATGTGTTGAAGGATGGAGACGTTGTTTCAATTGATTGTGGAACTTATATGGATGGTTATTATGGCGATTCTGCATATACCTTCCCGGTAGGAAATGTTAGCGATGAAGTGATGCAGCTATTGCGAACAACAAAAGAATCGTTATTGTTAGGAGTTGAACAAGCCATTGAAGGAAACAGAGTAGGGGATATTGGTTATGCCGTACAGATGCATGCCGAAAAAGCTGGTTACTCAGTAGTTCGTGAAATGGTAGGGCATGGTTTGGGAAAAGATATGCATGAAGCACCAGAAGTTCCTAATTATGGAAGAAGAGGAAGAGGAGTTAAAATAAAGAAAGGTTTAGTTTTGTGTATTGAGCCTATGATTAATATGGGTACAAAATACATAAAGCAAGATTCAGACGGTTGGACGATTCGTACCTTAGATGGTAAACCCTCGGCTCATTATGAACTAGCAGTAGCAGTTGATAAAGGTAAAGCAGATATATTAACAACATTTGAATATATCGAAGAAATTTTAAAAAAGAAAGTTTAGTTTATGGCAAAACAACCTTCAATTGAACAAGACGGAACCATTATCGAAGCATTGTCAAATGCAATGTTTAGAGTAGAACTGGAAAATGGACACGTTATAACAGCACATATTTCAGGTAAAATGAGAATGCATTATATCAAAATTTTACCAGGAGATAAAGTTAAGGTTGAGATGTCTCCTTATGATCTCACAAAAGGAAGAATAACTTATAGATATAAATAAAAAAGAAAATAAAATGAAAGTCAGAGCATCTGTAAAAAAACGCAGTAGCGAATGTAAAATCGTTCGACGAAAAGGCAGGCTATACGTTATTAACAAAAAAAATCCTAAGTTTAAACAACGACAGGGATAAATTATTAACTTTGTACTTTAATTAATTAAGATTTATGGCAAGAATTGTAGGAGTAGATTTACCAAAAAATAAAAGAGGTGTAATAGGTTTAACCTATATCTACGGAATAGGTCGAAGTACTGCAGAATCCGTTTTAGATGAAGCAGGTATCGATTATAACATTAAAGTAAGTGACTGGAACGACGACCAAATTGCAAAGGTCCGAGAGATCGTGAATGAGAAATATAAGGTAGAAGGAGCATTGCGTTCCGAGGTTCAAATGAACATTAAACGATTAATGGATATTGGATGCTACCGTGGTATTCGTCATCGTATTGGATTACCTGTACGAGGTCAGAGTACTAAAAATAATGCGAGAACCAGAAAAGGAAAAAGAAAAACTATTGCTAATAAAAAGAAAGCAACTAAATAATCGTTAAGAAATGGCAAAAAAGACTGGAACTTCTAGAAAAAAGGTTGTAAAGGTTGAAGCTACCGGACAAGCACACATACATGCTTCTTTTAATAATATCATTGTTTCATTAACCAATAGTAATGGACAGGTTATTTCCTGGTCTTCTTCCGGCAAGATGGGATTTAGAGGATCAAAAAAGAATACTCCTTATGCAGCACAAGTTGCAGCAGAGGATTGTGCAAAAGTAGCTTACGATCTTGGATTAAGAAAAGTAAAAGTATTTGTTAAAGGGCCTGGAGCAGGTAGAGAATCAGCAATACGAACTATACATAATGCAGGTATAGAAGTTACCGAGATTGTTGATGTTACTCCATTACCACATAATGGATGCCGGCCTGCTGCCCGTAGAAGAGTGTAATGTGTGATTAATTTATTGAGGTAGAACAAAAGATTAATATTAAGATTCATGGCTAGATATAGAGGACCAAAATCAAAAATAGCGAGGAAGTTAGGGGAACCAATTTATGGACCTGACAAATATTTCGAAAAGAAAAATTATCCTCCTGGAGAACAAGGCGCAAACAAACGCAGAAAAAAACTTTCTGAGTATGGCGTACAATTGATGGAAAAACAAAAAGCAAAGTATACTTATGGAATTCTTGAAAAACAATTCTATAATTTATTTGCTCAAGCTTCCCGTAAAAAAGGAATTACTGGTGAAAACCTTTTGCAATTATTAGAATCAAGACTTGATAATGTAGTATATCGTATAGGTATTGCTCCTACAAGAGCTGCAGCACGTCAATTTGTTTCTCATAAACATATTACTGTAAACGGATCTATTATTAGTATTCCTTCATACACTGTTAAACCTAATGATATTATTGGTGTTCGTGAAAAATCAAAATCCCTCGAAGCAATTAATAATAGTTTAGCATCTGCCCGATATAATAAATATTCGTGGTTAGAATGGGATTCAGATCAAATGGCTGGTAAATTTTTAAATATACCCGAACGATCAGAAATTCCTGAAAACATTAAGGAACAGTTAATTGTAGAATTATATTCTAAATAAAATAATTTTTTATTATTTATGGCAATTTTAGCATTTCAAAAGCCCGATAAGGTCATAATGGTCGAAGCAAACGAAACCTATGGCAAATTTGAGTTTCGTCCTTTAGAACCAGGTTATGGAATTACTGTCGGTAATTCTTTACGCAGGATATTATTATCATCATTAGAAGGATATGCCATTACATCTATTAAAATAGAAGGTGTAGAACATGAATTTTCTACAATAGCTGGTGTAGTTCAAGATGTATCAGAAATTATCCTAAATTTTAAGCAAGTACGTTTTAAACGTATTGTAGAAGAAGCAGAAGATGAAAAAATATCTGTAACAATTACCGGGCAGAATGAATTTAAAGCCGGTGATATCAATAATTTTTCAACAAACTTTAAAGTCTTAAATCCGGATCATGTAATTTGTGAAATGGAACCGGATGTAAAACTTCAATTAGAACTTACAGTTAATAAAGGCCGTGGTTATGTGCCTGCTGAAGAAAATAAATCTATTGATGCAGAGTATGGAGTTATTGCTATAGATTCAATCTATACCCCAATACGAAACGTTAAATATTCAATCGAAAACTACCGTGTAGAACAAAAAACCGACTACGAAAAATTGGTTTTTGAAATTGAATCAGACGGATCAATTCATCCTAAAGAAGCATTAAAAGAGGCAGCAAAAATTCTTATTTATCATCTGATGTTGTTTTCTGATGAGAAAATTACACTCGATTCGGATGAAAAATTTGCTAACGAAGAGTTCGACGAAGAGGTATTGCATATGCGTCAGTTACTTAAAACAAGACTGGCAGATATGGATCTTTCTGTAAGAGCTTTAAATTGTTTAAAAGCTGCTGAAGTTGATACACTTGGCGATTTAGTGAGATATAATAAGAACGATTTATTGAAGTTTAGAAACTTTGGAAAAAAATCATTGACTGAATTAGAAGATTTACTTAGCCAGATGAATCTAACATTTGGAATGGATATTTCTAAGTATAAATTAGACAAGGAGTAAAAGGATGAGACATAAAAAATCATTTAACCACTTAAGCAGAAAACCTGCACACAGAAAAGCGATGTTATCGAACATGGCTACATCGTTAATTTTACATAAACGAATATCTACAACTACAGCTAAAGCAAAAGCATTAAGAATGTATATTGAACCTTTAATTACAAAAGCAAAAGAAGATTCAACGCACTCAAGAAGGATGGTATTTAGCTATTTGCAAAATAAGGATGCTGTAACTGAATTATTCAGAGAAGTTGGTGCTAAAACAATGAAAAGGCCTGGTGGTTATACACGAATATTAAAAACAGGTACTCGGTTGGGAGATAATGCTGATATGTGTATTATTGAATTGGTTGATTACAATGAAAATCTTTTAGCAGCGAAAGAAGAGAAACAACAAAAATCTTCTTCACGTCGTAGCCGTAGAGGCAGTAAAAAGACAAAATCTGCTGATGAAATAAACCAACAAACAGAACAACAAGTTGCTCCTAAAGGAGAAGAAGTTAAAGCTGAAGAAAAAGAAGATGAGGAAGTAGAAGCAGAAAGTAAAGCTACCGACACAAAAGAGGACGCTAAAGCTAATACTAAATCGGAAGAAAAGTCTGAAAATAAAGCCGAAACAGCCAGGAAGGAAGAAAAGAAAGAAGAGCCTAAAAAAACAGAAACTAAAAAAGAAACGCCTAAAAAGGAAGAAAAAAAGGTAGAGGCTAAGAATGAAGAGAAAGAAAATAAAAAGGACGATCAGGCTGAAGACAGTAAAGACGAAAAGAAAGAGTAATTTATTAATAACACTTCATTATTAAAAGGGCGTTTAACGCCCTTTTTTTGTATCCTAAATAAAATATTAATAAAAAATTAACATGCTGGTTTAATATATATTAAGAATTCACTAACTTTGAATTCTTTTTCGCAAAAAAATATTAATTAAAAAATGATAAACTATGGGACAAATAGCAGGAATACATGCACGACAAATATTGGATTCAAGAGGAAATCCAACAGTTGAAGTTGAAGTAGTAACTACCGAGGGTTTTGTTGGACGCGCAGCAGTACCTTCTGGTGCCTCAACAGGTGTTCATGAAGCAGTTGAACTTCGTGATGGCGATAAATCAAAATTTCT
>JASGMZ010000166.1 GCA_030156305.1 Bacteroidales bacterium
ATTGAATCTGTGTTCTATTTTCATCATTTATTTTCAACCCCAGGGCGCGAAGGCGCAAAGAGACTTATTTATTATCTGAGTAAATAAGTTTTTAATATATTAAATCTGTGCAGCAATACAGCCAACTGCCGCCAGCCACTTTTATTTTTTACATACCTACAACTTTTAATCAGTGAATATCTGCCACATCGGTGTATTCAATTGATTGAATCTGTGTTCTATTTTTATCATTTTTTTTATCGCCAGGGCGCTAAGACGCAAAAAGACTTATTTATTATCTGAGTAAATTTGTTTTTAATGTATTAAATCTGTGCAGCAATACTGCCAACTACCGCCAGCCAATTTTATTTTTTACATACCTACAACTTTTAAACTGTGATTATCTGTCTCATCGGTGTATTCAATTGATTGAATCTGTGTTCTATTATTTCACCGCCAAGACGCCAAGACGCAAAGAAAAATTCCTGAAAATTGTTATTCGTTTATTATTTCATATCGCTGCTGCATCCTGCCACTGCCTCCTGCCGCTTTTATTTTTTTCTTTAATCTAAAATATCTGTGTAAACCTGCTCCATCCGTGTATTCAATTGATTGAATCTGTGTTCTATTTTTATAGTATGAGCTCCCCAATACCTTGCCGGATAATTTCAGGTTCTATATCGGTACAATCTATAATGGTGGATGCTTCATTATTCCCGAATCCTCCGTCAATAACATAATCCACTAAATGTTCATATTTCTCGTATATAAGCTCAGGGTCAGTAATGTATTCCAGAATTTCATCATCATGATGTAATGAAGTGGTCATAATAGGATGTCCCAGCATATTTACAATCTCAATCGGTATATTGTTGTCCGGAATACGGATTCCTACAGTCTTCTTTTTTGTTTTATAAAATTTGGGAACATTGTTATTAGCATTAAGGATAAAAGTAAATGGGCCGGGAAGATTCTTTTTTAGCAATTTAAAGGTGGGATTGTTAATATGCATGGTAAATTGAGATACCTGGCTGATATCACTACAGATAATAGAGAAATTTTCGTTTAAAGCATTTTTGCCTTTAATACGTACTATTCTATCGAAAGCCTTTGGGCTGTTAATACTCCAGCCTAATCCATATACCGTATCGGTGGGATAAATAATTAACCCATCGTTTTTCAATGCATCGATAACTATTGCCATCTCCCGTGGGTTAGGATTGTCAGGATGTATTTGCAATAACATGTTAATGTGCCCTTTCTGTTTTAATTTTTACAAAAATAATTATATTCTAACAATAAGGATGTATAAACAAAAAAAAGGTTGCTTAAGCGGGCAACCTTTTAGGATGTTATTGAATAAAATTTATCCGTTAACTTTTTTATAATCAGCTAGAAATTTTTCTAATCCAATATCTGTTAAAGGATGTTTTAATAATCCTAAGATGGCATTTAGCGGACAGGTAACTACATCAGCACCTGCTTCCATACATTGAATAATGTGCATGGTATGCCTGATTGAAGCTGCAAGCACCTGTGTTTCGAAACCATAGTAATTATACATTTCAACAATTTGGGCAATTAATTCCACTCCGTCGGTTGAAATATCGTCTAATCGTCCAATAAAGGGCGAAACGTATGTAGCACCTGCTTTAGCTGCAAGCAATGCCTGTCCGGGAGAGAAAACCAAGGTGCAGTTGGTTTTTATTCCTTTATCCGATAAATATTTTATGGCTTTTATGCCCTCTTTGATTATCGGTACTTTTACTACAATTTGCGGATGAAGAGCAGCCAGTTCTTCGGCTTCTTTTATCATTCCCTCAAAATCGGTAGATATTACTTCTGCACTTACATCCCCATCAACAATTTCACAAATGGTTTTGTAATGATTGATAATGTTTTCCTGGCCACTGATTCCTTCTTTTGCCATTAGCGATGGATTGGTCGTTACACCATCAAGTACCCCCAAATCCTGGGCTTCTTTTATTTGGGCGAGGTTTGCTGTATCAATAAAAAATTTCATAATGTATGTTTGATTTAAATGAATAACCTGATTTTTTATGTTGCGAAATTAATTTATTTTTCTGACTATTAAAATTTTCGTTTTATCAATTAAATGTAAATGATATTAAACGAGTATTTTTTGTTTTAAAATATCAGGAACAATCAGGTGGAAGCAAAAGTTCAAGTAAGGTATAGGCTTTTTTAGCAATGCCCGGACTCTGACTTTCTCTGTTCCCTGCAATATTTAATAGCCTTATATTATTTATTTTTAACCAACTGATAAATTCATCGTAACCTTCAGGTTGTAGGTTTGTTTCGGCCATAAAAAATGGTTTTTTATATTTTTTACACAATACAATAGTATCTGCGCTTCCTGCGCCTAATGGTTGTTTATCTTTTATAATTAGGGTTCCGTCAGATGCCAGCACATTTTTTTTGGTTCTATCAATATACTTTTCACTTGTTAATTCTGTGAGAGGATATTTTTGTGGTATTTCCCCGTTTTCTGATTTTCGGTTTTTTGGACAGTAACCACCTAATGGATAACCATAATCTAAAGCAAAATCCATAGCTCCTGTATCAACACCGCTTTGGCCACCGGTAATGATTTTTAACAACTGTATCATCAGGATTTTTCTTTTAATATTTTGTAAATACCATATTTGCGGCAATAACGGAAAAACCAGCTATATTCCAGCTCTATATGGTATTTTTCTTTTACCTTACACCTTAGTTGTTCAATGGTTTTTACACTTTTAGCCGAAGCCATTCTTTTAATCTGATGTTTGTATGGATGTAATTTTGATTTCCGCCTTTCGGCGTATTTAAATTTTAATAAACCATCAATACCCTTTTTCAAATAAATTTTAGTCCAATCGGCAATAGAATCTTCATGTATCCCTAATAATTGTGTAATATTTTCGTTTTTTTGCCCTTCGTGTTTTAAAAGAATACAATATACTCTTTTTAAAATGGTTTTTCGGTTCTGATTTTCCCGAACAAGCTTTCTTAACTCGTTTTCCTGTGTCTGAGTAAGATTTATTTTATAACTCATGGATGTTAAATATTTTTTATACAAGTTATAAAAACGGAAATTAAAAAGCAAGTATTTATAAGATATTTTGTTCATTCATTTTATTTCGGTGTATAAATAAAATTCAAATATTCTAAATGATTTGATTGAAAGGTATTATTTTTACCCAAATCTTAAATTATTAAATTAAAAACAGGGCAGTGCAACAAACATTAATTATAATTCTTGGGCCTACAGGGATTGGTAAAACCGAGCTAAGCATTGGCATTGCCCGTCAATTGGGTACGGAAATTATATCTTCCGATTCACGCCAGATATATAAAGAATTAAAAATTGGAACGGCCGTACCTTCTGATGCACAATTAATGAAAGTAAAACATCATTTTATAGGTAATAAATCCATTTACGACAATTACAATGCCAGTATGTTTGAATTTGAGGTGCTTGAATTGCTAAATGAATTATATAAGACTCATAATCAAGTAGTAATGACAGGAGGGTCGGGAATGTATATCCAGGCAGTTTGCGACGGTATAGATGAACTTCCTTCCATTGATACACAATTACGTAATGATTTATTACAAAAATACAATGACGAAGGAATTGAAAGTTTACGTATTCAACTTAAAATGCTGGATACTGAGTCGTACAAAAAAATTGATTTAAAAAACCCTAAACGTATTCTTAAAGCACTTGAAGTAACTATACAAACCGGAAAACCCTATTCTTCTTTTCTAACAAGTCCTAAAAAGCAAAGGCCGTTTCATATTTTAAAAATAGGATTAAAACGTGATCGGAATGAGCTGTATGAAAGAATCAATAAACGGGTTGACGAGATGGTTCAGGAAGGGTTAGTAGAAGAAGCCCGTAAATTTTTCAAGGATCGTCATTTAAACTCTTTAAATACCGTAGGGTATAAAGAACTTTTTGAACATTTTGAAGGCAAAATCAGTTTAATTAGAGCCATTGAGTTAATTAAACGCAATTCAAGGCATTATGCTAAACGGCAAATGTCCTGGTTTAACCGGGATAAGGAAATATCCTGGTTCCATCCGGAAAACAAACAAAAGATTATTGATTTTATCCAAAACAATATATAAATGAATAACGACAACAAGAATTTTGTTATCAGGGTTTATGGGTTATTTGTAAATTCTCAAAAGGAAATTTTGGTTAGTGATGAGTATCAGCTTGATATGAAGATGACCAAATTCCCGGGGGGAGGAATGCAATTTGGCGAGGGGACGAAAGATTGTTTAAGACGTGAAATTATGGAGGAAATGGGACAGGAGATTGAAATAACCGATCATTTTTATACTACTGATTATTTCCAGCCTGCGTATTTTTACGATAATTATCAGCTGGTTAGTATTTATTATCTGGCAAAATTCAAAAACGATGTAAAATTTAAGGTATCTACAAAACCATTCGATTTTTCCGAACTTAAAAATGGAAATATGTCTTTCCGTTGGGTTTCTCTTGCCCAATTATCCGAAAAGGATATAACCTTTCCTATAGATCAGAAAGTGGTTGGTTTATTAAAACAGCGGATTCTATAGCTTTTTTATACCTTCGATAAATTTCTCCCAGCTAAATTTAGCTTTTTCAATGACTGCATTCTTAGAGAATTCTTCTTCACGCTGGTTTTCAAAAAAATCGAATAAAGCATCTGCCACCGATTGAGGGTTTATTGCTGTAATATAGCCAACTTTTTGATGAGGAACAATCTCTGCCAGCCCTCCAACATCCGTAACCAGCATGGGCCTTTCAAAATGATAGGCAATTTGAGTAACTCCGCTTTGTGTAGCACTTTTGTAGGTTTGTACTACCATATCTGATGCACAAAAATAATATTTTACTTTATCAGCAGGGACGAATCCATTGGTAAAGATAATTTTATCCTCTAAATGATATTTTGCTACCAAATCGTCATAAAATTTACGTTCTTCATAAAATTCACCGGCCACCATTAATCTTATCGGGAATTTGGATAATCTTTGGTCTGACAGGGCTTTTATAAGAATATCCAGGCCTTTATATTTTCTAATGATTCCAAAGAATAACAGATATTTATATTCAGATGAAAGATTAAGATTTTTTAAGGATTCCTGTTTCGAAACTTTTTCTCCAAAGGTGTTATAAATAGGGTGGGGAATAAATATCTTATTTTGATTTGTGGTAAACTGCTCTAAATCTTTTAATACAGATTTTGACATCGCAATAAACCCATCGCATTGACTGACAAAGTATTTGGTTAGCTGGTTTTTAAGGGGGAAATTTTCGTGCGGAATTACATTATGCATAATTCCAATAATCTTTGCACTACTCTTTTTTTTAATTTGTTTGGCTATGGTTCCTAAACATGGAGCCATAAAGGGCATCCAATAATGTATAATAACTTGTTCGGGATTTTCTTTGGCAATCCTGTTTCCAGTTTTAATCCAGTTTAATGGATTAATTGAGTTTATGGACACATCAATAGGGATATGATCGGGCGGGTCTCCTTCAGCATACTGTGTTTTCCCGGGAAAGAGAAATCCCGGATACTGGAGCGAGAAGGTGTAAATCTTTACACGCTGATTTGTTTGCAGGTAGCTTTGTCCCAGTGCGTGGTTAAAATCAGCAATACCTCCGCGTAATGGATATGCAGGGCCAATAAGTATTTTTGTCAACACTATAAGTTTATTTTTTGCTCTATTTGATAATCATTTCTGCCCGATGAATTTCTGGATATCAATTCACTTAAAAATCCAGCCAGGAATAGTTGCGTACCCATAATCATGAATGTAAGGGCGATATAAAAAATTGGACTATCGGTTACTAAGGGTGCTTTAATATTATTCCATAAAAAGTAGAGTTTTTGTCCGCCAAGCCATGCAGCAGCAAGAAATCCGGCAAAAAACATCAACGTGCCAAGGGTTCCGAAAAGATGCATGGGGCGTTGACTGAATTTTGAAATAAAGGTTATGGATAATAAATCAAGATATCCTTTGATAAAGCGATCGAGCCCAAATTTGGTAACCCCATATTTTCGGGCCTGATGCTGTACTATTTTTTCGCCGATATTTGAGAATCCTGCTTTTTTGGCAATTACAGGAATATAACGATGCATCTCGCCATATACTTCAATATTTTTAACAACCTCGTTTTTATATGCTTTTAACCCGCAGTTAAAATCATGGAGCTTTATGCCGGTAAGAGTACGTGCTGTCCGGTTATATAATTTGCTGGGTATAGTCTTGCTTATAGGGTCGTACCTTTTTTTCTTCCATCCGGAAACCAGATCATAATCCTCCTCTTTTATCATGCGGAATAAATCAGGAATTTCATCGGGGTTATCTTGCAAATCGGCATCCATAGTAATTACTACATCGCCTTTTGCAGCGCGAAAACCGGTATGTAGCGCTGCTGATTTACCATAATTTTTACGGAATTTTATTCCTTTTACTTCCGGATGTATTTCGCTTAGCTCCTGGATTACATGCCACGAATTATCTTTACTTCCATCATCAACCATAATTATTTCAAAAGTAAAGTGATGGGTTGTCATTACTTTCTTTATCCAATCTACCAGTTCGGGCAGCGATTCTTCTTCATTTAATAAAGGTACTACTACTGAAATATCCATAATTTATTGTTATCAAAGGTCATACTGTCCCAATAATTATTAATTATCGGGATGTCGAAGTATGACAAAATTAGATGCTCAATAGCCACACT
>JASGMZ010000167.1 GCA_030156305.1 Bacteroidales bacterium
TATAAAAACAAAAAATCTTATCTATGAAAATTAAAATCTTATTATTTACATTATTTATTCTTTCGTTTTCCGGCTATGCACAGGAAGAAAAAAAACCACTTGATTTTTCTGTTTATGATAACTGGAAATATATTGAAAACAAAGGAATATCAAATGATGGGAAATGGGTTTTTTATGAATCAAACCCTTATCATGGCGATGGAAAAACGGCCGTTTACAATACCCAAACAGAACATAAAACAACATTAAACAGGGCTAAAGATGCCCGTTTTTCTCCAAACTCAGACTATCTTGTTTATAAAATTTATCCTTACACCGATACCGTAAGAGCTTTAAAACTCAAAAAAATAGATAAAAAAGAATTACCCAAAGACTCATTAGGTATACTTGTGTTGAAAAATAACGAAAAGATTACATTTGAAAATATCAAATCGTTTGAAATTCCCGAAAAAAAATCATCCTGGTTTGCTTTTCTATATACCGTAAATGAAGCAGAGGATACAACCAAACATGAGAAAGAAAAAAAATATGACAAAAAGGCTCCTAAAGAATATACACTAACGATTATGAATCCGATGCTCAACAAAAAGTATCAATTCAAAAATATCACCGAATTTTCAATATCCAACGATGGACAATTAATTAACTTTATTAAACAGCAAAACGATACTATTTTAAAATCCACCCTGTTTACTTTTAATACCGGAAAAGAACAATTAGACAGTTTAGAGGGCAAACCCGGATTATCAAAAAAAATAAGCTCCGATTATGATGGGAATTATTTTGCTTTTATCCATTCCGAAGATACGATTGAAACCAAAGTATACAGTTTATATTTATACAACTACAACAGAAAAAAGCTCCTTAAAATTGCTGATACATTAACCAAAGAACTACCAAAAAATTGGACAGCAAGCGAAAATGGGAATATCTACTTTTCTGAAAACAACAACCGCCTGTTTTTTGGTATTGCACCAAAACCTGAGCCGGAACCCGAAGATACGTTACTGGACGAAGAAAAGGTTGTGCTGGACTTATGGAGCTGGACCGACCCATTATTACAACCACAACAGCTAAGCAATTTGGACAGAGAGTTGAAACGAACCTATTTAACGGTATATCACATTAAAGAAGAAAAAATAGTACAACTGGAAAACGAAAAAATAAAAAGAACCGAAAAAAATAAAAATGGAAATGGTGATATAGCGCTGGGATATTACAACGAGCCTTATCAAAAACAAACATCCTGGGAATTTCCTGCCTATTATGATGTATATATAATTAACATCAATACCGGAGAAAAAACGTTATTTAAAGAAAAGTTTAAAGGAGAAATAAGCCTTTCTCCCGATAACAAATACATTCTTTGGTACGCATATACTGATAGTGCATGGCATGCATATTCTGTTAAAGATAAAATAACCAAAAATCTCACTAAAAAACTTAACGTAAACTTTTATAATGATGAGTTTGATTACCCCATGGACCCTGATTCATATGGAATGGCAGGATGGACAAAAAACGATGGTGAAGTATTCATTTACGGCCAGTATGATATTTGGAAATTTGACCCCAAAATGAAAAAATCGCCCATAAATATTACCAACCATTGGGGAAGGAAGAATAATATCCGCTTTAGGTACATCCATTTAGATGAGGAGAATAATTTTATCGATCCCAAAGAGGCAATGTTACTCAAATCGTTTAATTTCGACAACAAACAATCCGGGTTTTTTACCTGTCAGGTAAACGAAACATCAAATCCTACCAAATTGATTACTGATGATGTATGTTTTTACCATCCTACAAAAGCAAAAAATGCAGAAAAAATCATCTGGCAACGAAGCAGCTTTGAAGAATATTATGACTTATGGGTAAGTGATATTGATTTTACCGATGCAGAAAAAATTTCCAATGAAAATCCACAACAAGAGGAGTATTTATGGGGAGATGTTGAGCTGTATAAATGGATTACCGCTGACGGAACCGAAGAAGAAGGTTTATTATACAAACCTGAAAATTATGATCCCAATAAAAAATACCCGATGATTGTCTATTTTTATCGATTACATTCAAACGATATTCACAGGCATTATGCACCAAGACCGAGCCGGTCAGTCATTAATCCAACATTTTACACCAGCAACGGATATTTTGTTTTTATGCCCAACATTAGATATAAAATCGGTTATCCGGGCGAGAGTGCATACAATTATGTGGTAAGCGGAACACTTGCTTTATTAAACGAACGCCCCTATTTAGACAAAGATGCTGTGGGAATTCAAGGGCAAAGCTGGGGTGGCTACCAGGCAGGATTTATTATTACCAAAACGGATCTGTTTGCGGCAGCATCGATTGGCGCTCCGGTTTCAAATATGACCAGTGCTTATGGTGGCATAAGATGGGCGTCAGGTATGAGCCGGATGTTTCAGTATGAAAAAACGCAGAGCCGAATTGGGGGAACTTTATGGGAAAAACCGCTACACTATATTGAAAATTCGCCGGTATTTTATGCACCCAAAATCAACACACCGTTACTCATTCGCCACAACGATGCTGATGGCGCGGTACCCTGGTATCAGGGAATTGAATATTTTGTAGCTTTACGCCGATTAAACAAGCCGGTTTGGATGTTAAACTATAATGGGCAACCACATAATGAAAAAAGTAAAAGTCCGAATACTAAAGATTTAAGTATCCGGATGATGCAATTCTTTAACCATTATTTAAAAGACAAACCAGCACCTGACTGGATGAAGTATGGCATTCCGGCTACAGAAAAAGGAAAAACCCTGGGATATTAAGTATTCAAAAGGCGCTTTCGGGCGCCTTTTTTTTATTCATAACCTACAGCAGCATAACCCACCCAATGCCTGTTATGAGCCGGAGCCGTATGGCCCATATTCAGATCATCAACTTTAAGCGCAGGGTGGTCATTACTTGTTGAGTATCCAACAAAAGTACCATGCAAACCCTTTCCACTCATAACACTATCTAATTTATATGCAGCTAACAAACCAAAAGGAACGGCATAACGGCCACACCAGGTCCATTTATACTCCTTATAATTATCCTCTTGTACGGTATATTTTACAAAAGACTTTATTTTAGAAGGAGTTATTTCTCCCATCAAGCAGTTATGGATAATTTCCAATTCAAAATCTTTGGCCTTTTTTGTACCAACACTATCAGTACCAAATGGAGCATAATTTTTACCACCCCAGTCTTTATCACCATAATGCACAGCATCGGTCGAAATGACTATGGATAGATCTTTTCCCCATTGCAACTTTTTGTCTTGCATCACTTTTTTTAATGCCCTGGAAAAAGGGGATGCTATCTGTTGCATTTTTTGGTAAGACATAGATGGAACTAAAACAGGAATAATTTCAAGATCAGGAATATTTTTTTGCAAAAAGGGAATTATTGCTTCCAAGGAATGTTCTACCTGATGCATTTTTTCATGAACAATAAATAAACTGTCGGATAACGATTGGATTAAATCATTTCGGATACCGGATACTTTAACGTTCCCGTAAGGTGCATTCCAGGCATCAAAAGAATCAAAAATAATTTTGTCTTCAAGATTAAAATCTTTTGCTTTATGGGCTACACCAAAAAGAATTACCGTGTTGGCTTTTATACCATTTAATATCCGTGGATATAAATCTCCCACATACGCATAATCATCGTGGGGTGTAATGGCTACCCGCCATGTTTGCTCAAATGAATCAGTATAATCCATACGAGTAAGAATACTATCCATTTGCCAACCGTATTGGGCAAAGCCAATTGTATCCACTACATGCCTGACATGTAAATCATCATTTTTTGTGTTTTGTTTACATCCTGTAAAGTAAAAAAATATAAGAATTAACAATACATTGAATATGTGTTTCATCATTGAAGGTTTTTATTTTTTAATAAATCTCTTATTTCAGATAACAGTTCAATATCCTTTGGCGTTGGAACCGTTTTATTTTCAGGATCGTCAGCTTTCCTTCTGATGATATTAATTACTTTAACGATAAAAAAGATGGCCACCGCAATAATCAGGAAATTGAGCAATACCTGGATAAAATTTCCATAGTTTACATTAATTGCCGGATGAATCAGTTTACCTGCAGCATCATACTCTGCTTCTTTCAAAACAAATTTTATGGTAGCAAAATTAAATTTCCCGAGTAAAAAACCAAACGGAGGCATTATTATATCTTCTACCAGGGAAGTAATAATACGGCCAAAAGCAGTCCCAATAATAATACCTACAGCCATATCAATCATATTACCTTTTACAGCAAATTCCTTAAATTCCTGATATATCTTCATGTGAATTAAATGTTAATGAAACGAGGATTAAAAATAAAAAAAAAGCCCATACGAATGAAAGTATGGACTCAATTTTATTTAAAATAGTTTTTTAAATGCTAAAATAATCCGGAAATCTTACCATTATCATCTATATCAATTTTTTCTGCTGATGGAATTGTTGGCAATCCGGGCATTCGCATAATGGTTCCGGCAATAGGAACAATAAAACCAGCACCGGATGATAATTCAACTTCGCGAATTTTTACGGTGAAATCTCTGGGCCTGCCTTTCTTCTTAGGGTCATCAGATAAAGATTTCTGGGTTTTGGCAATACAAACGGCCAAATTTCCAAAACCTAATTCCGTAATTTTATCCAGCTGCATTTTAGCTTTAACTGTATACTCAACATTTTTTGCTCCATACATTTTGGTTGCAATGGCTTCAATTTTTTTCTCAAAGGGCCAGTCCATCTCATACAAAGGCCTGAAACAAGTTGGGCAAGCCTGGGCTGCATCAATAACTTTCTCTGCCAGCTCCACGGCTCCTTCTCCTCCTTTTTCCCATGCATTATTTACCGCTACGGGAGAGTCGAGTTTTTCGCAATGATTTTTTAATAATTCAATTTCAGCATCAGTATCTGAACTAAAGCGATTAATGGCTACAACCGGCCTAAAGCCGTAGTAACTCATATTTTCAATATGTTTATCCAGATTTTCAAAACCTTTTTTCAATGCTTTTAGATTTTCTTTTTCCAAATCGGCTAATTTTGCCCCTCCATGATATTTTAATGCACGAATAGTTGCCACAATTACTACTGCATTGGGCATTAACTCACCAACCTGCGATTTAATATTAAAAAACTTTTCAGCTCCCAGCTCACTGGCAAAACCTGCTTCAGTAACTACATAATCACTCAGCGACATTCCCATTTTTGTAGCAATCATCGTATTGGTTCCTTGTGCAATGTTGGCAAAAGGGCCACCATGAATAATCGCCGGATTTCCTTCTAATGTTTGAACTAAATTTGGCTTTATGGCATCTTTCATTAATGCAGCCATGGCGCCATGGGCATTTAAATCTTTAGCAAAAATTGCTTTCCCTTCATAAGTATATCCAACAAAAATATTTCCTAACCGTTCTTTTAAGTCTTTTAAGTTTTTAGCCACACATAATGTAGCCATCACTTCTGAAGCAGCGGTAATATGAAACCCTGACTCTCGTGGGACACCTTGTTTAGGCCCTCCCAAACCAATTACGATATCCCGCAATGAACGCTCATTCATATCGGTTACGCGTTTCCATTCAATGGTTCTTGGGTCTATCCCCAAGTTTCCTTCTTTAGCCTGAATATTATTATCAATTAATGCTGATAGTAAATTATGAGCCTTTTCAACAGCAGCCATGTCGCCGGTAAAATGAAGGTTAATATCTTCCATAGGAATAACCTGTGAATTTCCACCTCCGGTAGCTCCTCCTTTAATTCCAAATACAGGGCCTAAAGAGGGTTCACGTAATACAACCGTGGTTTTCTTCCCTATCCGGTTTAACGCCTGCGTAAGGCCAATAGAAGTAGTCGTTTTTCCTTCTCCGGCAGGTGTGGGTGTAATAGCCGTTACTAATATCAAGTTTGATTTTTTAACCTTCTCTTCATCAATAAATTTTAAGGGCAGTTTCGCTTTGTATTTACCGTACATCTCCAAATCGTCTTCGGCAATACCAAGCTGTTTGGCAATTTCGGTAATATGTTTGATTTTCGCTCCCTGAGCAATTTCAATGTCTGATTTCATAATGAGTGATATTTATTGTTAATTATGATTTTTAAAATTCTACTATATATTTAACAAAGCTATATAAATAAATCAGTTTGTTAATTTTTAATTATGGAACACTTAACAAATTGTTTTGTTCAAGGACTTTCTATCTAAGACTGAAAATGAGCAGTATATTCTTTTAATAAAAAACTATGAATTTGTAAATTGGCAAATCTACATTCGCTAAAGCTCCTACTTTCGGCTTTTAGCCTACGGCAGACAAGTTGGTTAATTTGTTTGTTTGTTAAGTAATAATAACATTTACTTAGTCTGTTGTTTTCTCCTGCTGAATTTTTTTCACCGCTAACCTGCCAGCCGGAAGGCTGGGACGGTAAGCCGCAAAAAGAAATTCCTGAACATTGTTATTCGTTTATTATTTCATATCGCCGCTGCCACCTGTCACCTGCCACCTGCCACTGCCTCTTGCCGCTTTTATTTCTAATATCTATAAAACAATAATCTGTGTCACTCTGCTCCATCCGTGTATTCAATTGATTGAATCTGAGTTCTATTACCCCTGCCATCCGGCAGGCAGGC
>JASGMZ010000168.1 GCA_030156305.1 Bacteroidales bacterium
CTATCTAATTTCTTGCTATAAAGAATATATGAGTAAAAATTGTCCATCACAATATACAAAAAAATCCCGACATTCATCGTCGGGATTGCTCCCCAGGTAGGACTTGAACCTACGACCCCCTGATTAACAGTCAGGTGCTCTAACCAACTGAGCTACTGAGGAATTTTTTACACTCTTTGGGTGTTTTGCGTGGCAAAAATAAGTGCTTTTATTTAATTTTACAATATTCCATATTAAAAATTTTTATTTTTTTCTTGCGTAAACACTATTACTCTGTTTATCTTGTTTTTAGAACCATTAAAAAATCTGAAATTTAGAAAAGTCATGTTATCTAAAATCCTGTTTGATTTTCAAAGACCTGAATTTTATTGTATTTTTGGTAAAAAATAATCATTTAAAAACATTCAACGATTATGTACGGGAAATTACAGGAACATTTACAAAAAGAACTTGCAGGGATAAAAGAAGCAGGTTTGTATAAAAATGAACGAATTATTACTTCGCCTCAAAAAGCTGATATTTCTATCAATACCGGCGAACAAGTTTTAAATTTTTGTGCCAACAACTATTTAGGCCTTTCGGATAATCCCAAATTAATTGCTACGGCAAAAAAAACCATGGATAACCGTGGATACGGGATGTCATCGGTTCGATTTATCTGCGGGACACAGGATATACACAAAGAGCTGGAGGCTAAAATAGCTGATTATTTTGGCATGGATGATACCCTCTTATATGCTGCATGCTTTGATGCGAATGGAGGTATTTTTGAACCTCTTTTTACACAGGAAGATGCCATTATTTCCGATTCATTAAACCACGCATCGATCATTGATGGTGTGCGGTTATGTAAAGCTCAGCGCTACCGGTATAAAAATTCCGATATGGAAGATCTGGAAGAGCAATTAAAACTTGCCCAGGCACAACGTTTTAGAATTATTGTTACCGATGGTGTATTTTCCATGGATGGAAATGTGGCCCCAGTAGATAAAATTTGTGAATTAGCCGAAAAATATGATGCCCTGGTCATGGTTGACGAATCTCACTCAGCAGGCGTTGTTGGAAAAACAGGACATGGCGTGACTGAGCTTTTTGATGTTCGTGGAAAAGTTGATATTATTACCGGAACCTTGGGAAAAGCATTTGGTGGTGCCATTGGGGGATTTACCACCGGACGAAAAGAAATTATTGATTTATTGCGTCAGCGATCAAGGCCTTACTTATTTTCAAACTCAATTCCTCCAGCCGTTGTCGGAGCCAGCATCGAGGTATTTAATATGCTTGAAAAATCTGATAACCTGCATACCAAATTAATGGATAACCGCAACTATTTTAAAGAAAAGATGATAGCTGCAGGGTTTGATATTAAACCCTCCGAATCGGCAATTCTTGCCGTAATGCTTTACGATGCTAAATTATCCCAAGATTTTGCTGCTAAGCTCTTGGAAGAAGGAATTTATGTTATTGGTTTCTATTATCCGGTGGTGCCCAAAGGGCAGGCTCGAATTAGAGTCCAGGTATCTGCAGCGCACGAAAAAGAGCATCTGGATAAAGCCGTTGAAGCGTTTATTAAGATTGGCAAAGAACTGAACGTGATCAAATAATTCATTTATTTGCAAAATCATAAAAAAAAGGATCAGCAGAACACTGATCCTTTTTGTTTGAATCAAAAAGCAATCGTTACTATAACGAGGAAAGATCAATGGGTTGGTTGGTCGTTTTTCTGCTTTCAACCACCACATCTTCAACAATTCCTAACACTTCCTGAAACTCACCCTCTATAGCTGAAGTAACAATTAAATCATAGGTCATTGGAGCCAGGTATGCCAAATGATAATTTTCTTCTTCGCACGAGATGTCACTGGTTATAGCATTAGGAAATCGTGCAATGGTATCAGAGACAGGTTCTTCTGCTTCGCTTTCAGTATACATACCATCTTCATAAGCATACACAATAATATCAACGCCTTCCGGAATATTTGTAATACCTCCGGCAATTTGTCCGGCCTGGTTATCAACAATTAAACGAATGGTTGGTTTTAAGATGTAAAAATCGTTGGCACCTTGTTCCATGACTGATTTGCGGGCATCAAAATCAGCGGTAACGGCAACTTCTCCATTGGCAGGAACTTTAAAAGCACCAATACCTTTCCATCCTGTTTCATGTCCGCTGGGAACAAATAAAGGTTGCTCTGTACCATCTGTAAATTCAATATAACAGCCTGGATTTGTTGGGTTGGGGGTTCCAAACTCAGGTGCATCAAGCATAAATCTTAATTGAGTATAGGTTCCGGCTTCCAGCTCAAAGCTACCCATCAAAGCAGATTCTCCGCGCGTTAGTTCCAAAATATTAAACTTCTGCGGACCTTCAAAACCTTCAAAAGTCATCCAGCTTTGTCCGCTCTTATTGTACTGAATTTCATTAATGGTTAGATAAACGGCACTAACAGTGCTCATGTCTATGGGAGCATCTGTAATAGAAAGGGTTAGCGTGCCTTTGGTAGCGTCACTATCATCTTCACAACTTACAAATACAAAAGCTGCAAATACGGTTAATACGATTAAGCTAATAATTTTTTTCATGGTTATTAAATTTTAATGGTTTTTCGAATATTAATTAATTTATCTCTAAGACGACAACCAAAGGAAAAGGGTTGGAAAGCGGAAGAAAAAAAATTATTTAATACGGTATTTTAAGGAGAACGTAATATTCAATGAAGCATTATGTGTTTTATTTAAATAGGATGGAATAAATTGATTCCCCGAATAAATATTATTTAAACCATACATTGCTTTCACACCAGTACCAAAGCCAAGATTTTTATATATAGGAAAGATATATTCGTATCCTAAAAATACTCCAAAATCCGATTGAGTATAATCATTGGTGATATTTACTATTTCATCATCAATTATTTGATATGCACTATGCAAGTATCCCCAATAACCACCCGCATAAATATTGTGCTCTCCTTTCATATACCGGTTTGATAAGGCAATATAACGTAAGGAAAAGCCCAATTGTGAATAATTAAATTTCATTTCATTCGATATATATTGTCCATTTAGATATTCGTTATAATCCTGTTTGTTTTGGGATATTATATTAAGATCGAGCTGAATAAACAAATGCTCAGATAAATTGGCTCCCGTAAACACCCCAAAATTTGAACCAAATGAAGCATTTGAAGTGGTAAGGCTTGATCTGTCCATTCCTGTATAGGTTTTCTCGTTCAGCAACCAGGTATTGGCAAGTTGTCCGGTTGCTCCGGCATATATTTTCTGAAAAGCGGCCCTTTCTTTTTCCGATTTGCTGACGATTTCATATGGTTCTGTAAAAGCCAGCTTTTTTATATCCTGTTTGTTTAAATGATTAACATTTACTTCAAGAGGTTTAAGCGAAGCCATCAACCTTTCGTTATCTATGGCCTGTATTTCTGTGTCCTGACGGGTTTCCCTCTTTTTACTTTGTTCTAAGCTTTGTTTTTCAACGACTGTTTCAGCCAGCTGGTTTGTTTCCTTAGATATTATTGTATGTGAAATATTTTGTTTTTGGATAGATTCAGTACTCCCTTTCGATTTTTGATTTTCAACCTCTTCAGTCTTCTCATTCATAGGAACATTCAAATCATCCTCAACAACGGTTGATTTTTCAGCCATCTGTTTTTTGAGGTTCAGGTTACTATTTGATGAATACCACCAATATCCGCCGGCTAAAATAAATATTAATAATCCTGCTGCAGCAGCATACCAGAACTGGCGTTTAACAGTTGCTTTTTGCTCAAGATGCGCATTAATCTTTTGCCATGAATGGTCAATATCCAGCTGGTCATGAACATTCTCCCAAACACTTTCTGGAGGTTCAAGATTACCAGATTCAATTTTATTTTTATACCACTTTAAAAAATCCATTGTTTCAGGCGCTTATTTTATTGAGCCATGACATTAACAATTTTCGGGCACGATTAAACTGCGATTTTGAGGTTCCCTCAGTTATATTCAGCTTGGCTGCAATTTCTTTATGTGTATATCCTTCCAAAGCATAAAGATTAAAAACCAACCTTGCTCCTTCCGGTAATCGGCTTACCTGATTTAACACATCTTCGGTTTGAAGATTTTGCAAGGCATCCGATTCGTAACTACCTTCTTTTATTTCTTCTTTATCTGAAATATAATTTTGTATTCTTTTTTGTTGTCTTAAAAGATCAATGGCAGTATGTGTAACAATTTTCCGGATCCATCCTTCGAGTGAACCCTCCTGTTTAAAATCTTTTATCCGGTTAAAAATTTTGATAAACGATTCCTGCAGCATATCCTGGGCCATTGCCCGATCACCTGCATAACTCAGGCATATGCCATACATTTTTTTTGCATACTTTCGGTAGAGCCTCTCCTGATATAGCCGTTTATTTTTACGGCATCCTTTCAGGATTTCCTCTTCACTATATAAGTCGACTTTCATTAACTACTCAAAAATTACCCGCATTGATTTTTCTAACCGGGTAGCCAATAAGTTAAAAATATCGGTATTTGTTTCTGGATTTATTAAAATTATTTCTTCACCATTAACTATGGTTGTTTCAGCTAATTGAATCATTCCCGGATTAACCAATTGAAACATAAAAGGAATATCAACTAAAACAGTTGCAGTGGAAGGATTGTTCTTTTTTAACACAATTTGCTCATTCCCTGCTTTGTTTTTTGCTTTTATCCTCACATTTTCGGTAAAAGGATATTCAAAAACAATTGGAACTTCATCAAGTGAGCCTTGTTGAAAAAGTCCTTGTAAACAAATTGCATTTTCTCCTTCCTGTCCTAAAGAGAACATCATTTCAATTCGATTATAAACCCCTTGCGGGATATCAAAAAAAACTTGTTGGTTAACGTTGCCGTTATGTAATTCAGCCTGTAAGGCATTATCAAAATGTTTGGTAAAAAAGTAATCTTCTCCCTGATCTCTTCGGCCATCAAACTCAAGGCTTTGTATAATAATTGTTCCTTGGTTTACTTCGAAATCGCCCCCTGCTTTTAGTCCTGTTTCTGTATGATAAGGTTCCATGGAAAAAGCCAGATTTACCTCAGCAGGCAAAGTAGGTTCATCTTTTTCGCATGATGATAAAAGAACAAAACAAATGAATATAGGTATGAATAAATGATTCTTCATCTTCCAAAAGATTAATGTTTTAACTTATAGACGAAAAATCCTTTCAAAAGGTTGTAACCGAGGTACAAAAAATCAAAAAAAGCAGCCACTTGTAATTAATAAAATGGCTGCTTCTACTTAATAAGATAAGGCTTATTATTTATTAAATATGTCCTATAGGATCAGGATTCCCGTCAGGATCACCATTAACATAACCATCATTAACTGGATTTCCGTTAGTCATTAATAATATGCCGCACATGTGTGGAGCCGCCATTGATGTTCCGCTAATAGTATTATAACCACCATCTTTCCATGTAGATTTAATGCTAACACCGGGTTCGCAATAATCAACAGGAGGGTTTCCATAATTAGAGAATGATGCAAAATAATCGTTGCTATCCATAGCAGAAATAGTCCAGATATATTGTCCGTTAGCTCTTGCAGGTGAGTGATTGTTTGCGTCATCGCTTTCGTTTCCTGCAGCTAAAGCAAAATAAATTCCGTTGTTAGAAGCATTGATAACAGCATTGTCTAATGTTTCGGAAATACCACCGCCTAAACTCATATTAGCAGCATCGCCTGCTGAAGCGTGAGCAGCAACATAATCAACACCTGCGATAACGCCGGAAGTCGATCCGCTACCTCGCTTATCAAGTACCTTAACAGGAATTACAGTTGCTCCAGCAGCTATGCCAACTACACCAATAGCATTATCAATAGCTGCAACAGTTCCTGCGCAATGTGTTCCATGTCCATTTTTGTCATCCAACGTTCCCGCATCAGGGCCTCTATCAAAAGCATTAAATCCACGGCTGCCATCAACATTTAAATCTTCGTGGTCTAAGTCGATACCTGTATCAATAATCCAGGCAACTTTACCAACTCCACTTCCGTATCCAACTCTTTCAATGCCATAAGGTACTTCCTGTCCTGAATCATTGCTGACATCATCATTTTCCCAGGGTGGACGCATAATATGCATATCAGGCTCAATATATTTAACCCGTCCATCATTTTTCAACTCTTCCATGTCTGCTTCAGACATCTTTGCACTAAATCCTTTTAACACTTGGGCGTAAGCATTTAATACTTCAAATTCAGATGAAGATTTTGTTCGTAGCATAGATTCTGCCAATGCTTTAACTTCATGAATTCTTTCGTTGTATGATGCATCAGATGCTGATTTGAATTTTGTTGCATCGTCGTTTAGAACAATAATATACTGGCCCGGGATGATTTCTCCATTCATAGGGTCAGTAAGTTCTAACATCTCCTTTTCGGGTTGAATAACTTCATTGGTTGCTTCTTTTTCACAAGCAGTTAATGCAAATATACCGGCTAATACCGATATGAAAAAAATTCTTTGTTTCATAGTAAAAAATTTTAGGTTAAAAATAGTTGCTGCAATTAAATAAAAAATTTAATAAAATAAAAACACTGAAAACCCTACTAATGAGAATTTTATCGTTATTCGATAAGACAATTTATTCAG
>JASGMZ010000169.1 GCA_030156305.1 Bacteroidales bacterium
TAACGAACAATATTTTTTGGGAACGGATAACGGGGTATTTAGTTTGCTTTTTAAAGACGAAGAAAAACCTGAATTTTATATTTTACATGAACATGCTCCTTCAAGTTTTCCTGTTTTAGATATTTTTTCTAAAGTAGCTTGCAGGTTAATCCAAAATGAAAAGTTAGAAACATTAGGAGAAAAAACAGAGAAAATTAACCGTCGGGTACCTCTTCGTGCGACTATTGAGGATAATGTTATTTCCGGAAGCATTGTTTATATTGATTCATTCCAGAATGCGATTACCAATGTTTCTAAAGATTTATTTGAGCGAGTAGTAAAAGACAAGCCTTTTAAATTATATGTTCAGAGCAACCATCACATGATTTCAAAAATTAACCATTCGTACCACGAAACATCTGTGGGTGAAATTTTAGCTATCTTTAATTCATTAAACTTACTTGAAATAGCTATAAATGGAGGGAATGCTGCTGAATTATTAAACTTAAATATAAACTCATCGATACGCATAAAATTTCAATAAAAATGAAAAAAGAATTAACAGCTTTTGAGCGATTAATAGACATTATGAACGAACTACGCGAGAAATGCCCGTGGGACAGAAAACAGACCATGGAATCGCTCCGAACGCTAACTATTGAAGAAACTTACGAATTGGCTGATGCCATAATAAAAAATGATTTACAGGAAATTAAAAAAGAGTTAGGTGACCTGTTGCTGCATATTGTGTTTTATGCCAAAATAGGGGCAGAAAAAAATGCTTTTGACTTAACGGATGTAATTGAAGGAATAAATAAAAAACTGGTTCACCGACATCCGCATGTATTTGGCGATGTAAATGTTCAAAACAGCAAAGAGGTTGAAGAAAACTGGGAATCTATTAAATTAAAAGAAAAAGATAGAAAAAAAGCTGTATTATCGGGAGTTCCAGACTCGCTACCGGCATTGGTAAAAGCAAACCGAATTCAGCAAAAAGTTCGTGGTGTTGGTTTCGACTGGAACGAAAGAACACAAGTATGGGATAAAGTAAAAGAAGAACTTAACGAGCTGGAACACGAAGTAGAAACCGAAGATTACGACAAGGTAGAAGCCGAGTTTGGCGATTTATTTTTTTCGTTAATCAATGCGGCCCGTTTATACGATATTGACCCCGAAACAGCACTGGAGCGTACCAACAAAAAATTTATTAAACGATTTAACTATCTCGAAGAACAAACCCTAAAGAAAGGGATTTCGCTTAAAGACATGACATTAGACGAAATGAATATCGTTTGGGAAAAAGCAAAACAATTTGATGAGTGATAAACGAATAAAACAGAAAAATCCGCTTAGCCAGGCGGATTTTTTTGTTTCTGCTTAATAAGTTCTATGTTTATTCTTCTTTTTGCTCTTCTTTCTTATTCTCTTTTGCTTCAGTTTTTTCTTCTTTTTGCTCTTTTTCGTCTGCTTTTTTATCTTCTTCTTTTGCCTCTTCTTCTTCGTCAAAATTAAGCATTTCTAATTTATGCAACTGATTATACCATTGAAAAACTTTCTTGATATCAGAAACATAAACCCTATCCCGGTCATAGTCGGGTAAAATTTCTTCAAAATAGCTTTTCAGTTCATCAGCAGATGATTTATGCGATATCGTTTCGCCTCCATCCTCTTTTTCATAAATAGCCTTAAACACATCTTTTAAAGCAACATCTTCGGTATCCGTAAAAATGGCAATATCTTCCAGTGCACTAATTTTTGCCGTTGCCGAAGCGTTCATCCGCTTTTTAGTTTCGAGCGATTCTACAATGATACCATGCCGTCCTTGCGATATAAATTGAAACAATCCGCCATGTCCGGAAATTGACAAAATATCTTTTAACATAAATTTGATTTTTAATTTAAATGATTTACAAAAATAATATACATTTCAATTTTGAATTATAATTTTAAAAATTAATTCATTCCACGTTCTTTTTTTATTTTCTCGTACGCTTCATTAACCCGTTGGAATTTCTCTTTGGCTTTTTGCTGAAAATCTTCACCCAAATGGCTTACCTTATCGGGATGGTATTTAACCGCCATTTTACGATACGCTTTTTTCACCTCTTCATCAGATGCTGTTGGTTCAATCTCTAAAATCTTATAAGCAGCGTTTACATCCTCTACAAACATTGATTTGATAGAATCGAAATCTCCTGAACTAACACCTAAGTACTTTGCTATTCGCGCTATGGTATTCAATTCTCCAGCATCTACCTGCCCGTCGGCTTTTGCTACACCCAGCATTAAATGGATTAATTCCAGGCGTGATGAATAATCTAAATTTTGTTTTATCTGAATGCATACTGATTGAACCGGAATATTTTGTTTCAAAATATCTCGAAGCATACGTATGGCTTCGGCGGCAGAATCTTCACCAAAAGATTGCACAAAATATTTTTTTACATAATCTAATTCGGATTTTAATACTTTGCCATCTGCTTTCATAACAGCGGCGAGGAGTACGAGCAAACTTGCAGCAAAACTGCCGGTGGTTGTTATTGAATAACCTGACCTCTGCTGAGCATCAACATTTTCCATAAGAGAACCGAGAGCAAATCCTAAAATACCACCTAATGGGCCAAAAAATGCCCAT
This sequence comes from Bacteroidales bacterium, assembly GCA_030156305.1. Taxonomy (GTDB): domain Bacteria; phylum Bacteroidota; class Bacteroidia; order Bacteroidales; family UBA12077; genus UBA12077. The sequence goes on from JASGMZ010000169.1 coordinate 2,615, forward strand.
CCTAAACCTCCGGCTATCCATTTTCCAAATTTTCCCATAATAAATCTATCGCTTACTTAATATTTTTTGATGTATATCCACAACTTGTGGTAACAACATTCTGTTATCATCATTATAAATCGTAAAATCAGCCAGTTTCATTCTTTTTTCATCACATAGTTGATTTTTTATCCGGCTTATTACTTGTTCTTTACTAATATTATCACGTTTCATCACACGTTCTATTCTGCTTTCCTGGCGGGCATGTACATTTATTATATAATCTAAATCAAGATAGGCATTGCTTTCAAAAAGTATAGCGGCTTCTTCAATCACATATTTACTTGTTTGTTTCTCTGCCCAGCTTAAAAAATACTCACGCACTTTTGGATGGACAATAGCATTTACTTTGTCCAGTGCTTTACTGTCGTTAAAAATAATTTTCGCCAGGATATCTTTTCTCAGCTTCCCTTTATGGTAAATATCGTGTCCAAATAATTGCTGAACTTGTTCAATAACTTCCTTATCGGTATTATATAATTCTTTTGCTTCAATATCGGCATTAAAAACAGGAACTCCAAGATGACCGAAAATTTCACAAACCAGGGTTTTCCCACTGCCTATTCCACCAGTTACTCCTACTTTAATCATTTTTACGTTCAATTAAATATTCAACTGCCTGGGGATAAAATCTTAAGGACCTGATATACTCAGGCGAATTAGTTACCTTAACTTTTATTTTATTTTGATTTAAATTAATATCATTATAATCAACTTCTGCATCAAAAAACTGGGGTAACACTTTATCATAATCGCTCAGGGCCACTAAATAGGATACCGATATCTCATTGGGAAATGTTCTTAACACAAGTGAATCAGGAACATTTTTAACTTTTAACGGAACTTTTAAGCTTCCTTCGGTATATTTTTCAACAGTGATAGAAATTTCTACTTTTTCATCAGAATAATCAATGTTATCATATCGATCGATGGCAATGTTTTGTTTATAATTTTTAGTTAAATCAGGAATTTTAACTTCTTTGGTATAAATCTGATTTATCGTATCGATAATAGGATTAGCTCCGGATATAGTAATACTATCGGGTTTAATTAGAATATTGCCTTTAATCATATATTGTGATGCAGGGATTGGGTTGACTTTCGATACCACCGGAACTTTTTTACTCACCCGTTCGGTAAAATCAAAAAACAAGGTATCGGGTTGAATGGAAATAATTTGTAATTCGGAACTTATTTGCTGCTCAATTTTATTCGATAAATTTTTCGTTAACGAATAAAATTTTACATAATCCTTTTGCGAATACAATCGCATGGGTAGTGTATTAAGATCAATAACAAAAGGTAAAAATTTATTACTAATTTTATACTCAAGTAATTTATAACCATAACCCTTTACCCTAATATCAAAGTATTTAGGCATTTCATTAACCAAAATTTTATCTTTCGGGAAATTGGTATACCTTATCGGTAAGGTAACCTCGGTTTCATATTCCTGTTCCAGTTGATTAAGAAACCAAAAAATGGTAGCAATAAAAACAAAGATTAAAAATACAAAAATTCTCTTGTCAGCTTTAAAATTTCGTCTGACAAAAAATTTTTTAATATTATCTACGATATTCTTTATCACTACAATTAAAATTAAAAAGCGTTTAAGAATCTTATCTTAAACGCTTATAAAAATACAAAATTATTTAGTTGAATTGATATCAGTAGCGTCTTTTAAAATAGCACTTTTATCGATTTTAATTTTTACATCATTGTCAATTTCAACAATAATGTAATTATCTTTAATACCATCAACTTTCCCATAAATTCCACCTGTTGTTACCACTTTATCACCTTTCTGCAATGATTCTCTGTATTTTTTCAATTCTTTCTGTCGCTTCATTTGTGGGCGAATCATAAAGAAATAAAAAATTACGATAATTAATAATAAAGGTAAAAAAGAAGCTAAAGGACTTTGTCCTTCACTCGGTTGTCCCATTAATAATACATACAATAAATTGTTCATCATTTTAAATTTTAATTAAGATTTATAATTATTTTTTTATAACATTTGCCCGAATATACAGCGAATGTTTTCCCTGTTTTGTGTTCATTTGTACTACCACATTTTTATATTGTACCCCGCGCCTCCCTGAACTATCGAAAATAACTTCAACATACCCGGAACTTTCTGGCGGCACCGCATTTTGTGTATACTTAGCGACCGTACAACCACATGTTGAGTATGCATCTTTAATCCATAAATCGGATGAGCCGATATTTTTAAAATTAAAAGTATATGCAACCTGTTCCCCTTGAATCAAATTTCCAAAATTATGATATAAGGTATCAAATTTAACATTGGTTACTTCACTAACATGTGGTAAATCATTTTGTTTATCTTTCTGATTTTTCAAAGAACATGCTGCTAAAAAAAGAAATATTATAAATAAAAAATTTTTCCACATTTTATACCTAAAAATTTGCATTACAAAGTAATAATTATTTTTACAAACCATCAAGAAATATTATATCTCACACGAATATATTTTAGTTAATTAATTGGTTTTGTGGAACATCCATGTTATATTCATTTCATTTTTGTGAACTTTAGTGCATGGATGTTTCACCTATTAATCCACGTCCGGATTTCTTTATTTTTCCTTCGTTTTTTAAATCAACAACAATTTTATCTAACACACCATTTATAAATATATTGCTTTTTTGTGTACTATAAAATTTAGCAATTTCAATATATTCATCCAACGTAACTTTAACAGGAATTTCATTAAATTCAATTAATTCAGAAATAGCAAGAACCATAATTACAATATCGATAAAGGCAACACGCTCAATATCCCAGTTTTTAATATAATTGGCAATTAATTGTTGATATTCGTTATGTTTTAATATTGTTTTACGAAACAATTGTTTTACAAAATCTTTATCATCTTCGTTTTTAAACAATGGCATTAGTTGTTCCGATTCGTCGCTCGATACATTAAATTTTTTTAGTGTTTTAATAATCATCCCGGTAACAAATTCCATGTCATCGTTCCAATAAATACTTTGTTCTTCTAAATTTTGATGCAAAGGCTCGTGGATGATAATAATTTTTGAGTATAAATCAATAATAAACTTTTTATCTTCTTTATATGTTCGTTGCGCTGAGTTCATATAATTATGATAGTATTCCGAATTTTTAATCTCCAGATATAAATTTTTTATTAATTCAGGATAATTTACCCAGCTCAATTTATTATCGTTTAAATATTTATTAAGTTGTTTATTCTCTTCTAACTGTTTAACCAGCTTATTATCAACAAATTTCGTATTAGGATTTAAATCTTCATTAGTAGGGACCATTTTCTGGGAAGACAATTCAATTCTTGATTGGGCATATTTTACAATATCAATAATCAATAACAACAAATAATGGTATAAATCGTAAGATTTTTGAATGCTAAAGAATAGCTCTTTTTCAGCCTGATTTACAGATTGTCCATGGGATTTTAAATAAGCATAACAAATTTGAAGTATTTTAATGCGTAATAATCGTCGGCTAATCATTGGTTAAGAACTCCTTACTATTTAATATTAAATTTTAATTTTGAGACTGCAAAGTAAATGATTTTTTTAAAATAGCCGGCAGTATTTTCCGATATTTTAAAACTATTTAACGCTTTATTATTATCGACAAGAAATATATAAAACGAATACTCAATGTAATGCCTGAAAACTATTTGAAAAGTCAGCTATATAGGCTTTTACAAGGAGTCACCAATAAAATACGTATTTCCCTGTATGACATCATCTTATGACATAAAATAGGTATAACATTGAGTATTCATTGTTAATTTTTAGTGTTTTAACCCTTTCCCCTTTCGGGACTTTCCCTTAAAAGGGAAAGAATCTTTGATTGAAAGCACTACGAAACTTAACAGGTTGGTAGAAGAAATAATCGAAGATT
>JASGMZ010000009.1 GCA_030156305.1 Bacteroidales bacterium
ATTGAAAAAAGCTTTAGTTGATAAAGATACATCAGTTAAATTACCTATGACGACTTCCTGTTCGCCAGGATGGGTTAAATTCATTGAGCATATGTATCCTGAGTATCTTGAGAATGTTTCTACCTGTAAATCACCACAACAAATGTTTGGTGCTCTTGCAAAAACATATTATGCACAGAAAAAAGGAATAGATCCTTCTAAGGTTGTAAGTGTATCCATCATGCCGTGTACAGCTAAGAAATTCGAAGCAAATAGGCCTGAAATGCGTGATAGCGGATATCAGGATGTGGATCTTGGGCTTACTACCCGCGAACTCGCGGTTATGATTAAGCAGGCTGGTATTGATTTCCAAAAGTTGCCAGACGAAAGATTTGACAGCCTGATGGGTGAATCTTCTGGTGCGGGTGTTATCTTTGGTGCTACCGGAGGTGTTATGGAAGCTGCATTGCGTACTGCTTACGAAATTGTAACCGGACGCGAAGTACCGTTTGATAATTTAAATATTACCCCTGTACGTGGTATGGAAGGTGTTCGCGAAGCAGCCATTAAAATTGAAAATACAAAACCTGAATGGGATTTCATGGAAGGAGTAGAACTTAAAACAGTGGTTGCCCATGGTTTGACCAATGCCCATAAAGTGATGGAAGCTGTGAAAAGCGGAAAAGCCGACTGGCATTTTATTGAAATTATGGCTTGTCCCGGAGGATGTCTTGGTGGTGGTGGACAACCTATCCCAACAACTCCCGAAATACGTCAAAAACGTGCCGAAGCAATTTATCGTGAAGACGAAGGAATGCCTATCCGTAAATCACACGAGAATCCGGAAATTCAACAAATCTATAAAGACTTTCTTGGTGAGCCACTCAGCCACAAGTCGCATGAGTTATTACATACTCATTATCAACCAAGAAAGAGATACTAAGAAAAATTGTTTAAATTTATTGAAGGATAGCGTTTTGCTATCCTTTTTTGTTGTATTTTTCCAATCATGGCCTTAAACTCTTAATTGATGAATACTAAAAAAAGTTTCTTTCTATTTTCATCCTGGTTTATGGGTGTTTTATTTATTGTTTTTGCTATAGCAATGGCTTTTGCTACTTTTTTTGAAAATGATTTTGGAGCGCAGGCTGCCCGTGAGTTGGTTTATAATACCTGGTGGTTTGAACTAATTTTTATTATAATGATAATTAACCTCGTGGGGCAGAATTTTCATATAAACTCTATCGTAAAAAGAAACTTACGACGTTAATATTTCATCTTTCTTTTGTTTTGATAATTATTGGAGTTGGAATTACCCGTTATATTGGCTTTTGGGGGACAATGCATATCCGCTAGGGAGAGTAACAAAGCGAATGCTTATCCCGAGGCCGCTTTTTACATTTTTTTGTTAAAGATATCAAGGGAAATATCCTGGATTCAGATTTGCAGAAACTTACACTTACTCACGTTTCATGGGATAATTATAAATATTCAACTCATGTGGGAAATATGAATTTAACCCTTGAACTGGTAGATTATAAAATTATTTCTGATGGGAGAGGTGTTATCCATTTAATGTTAACTCATAATTAGAAAAAAGAAGATTTATATCTTTGGACTGGAGTAAATTACGTTACTAAACCTGTTGAAAAACAGATTGGGAAATATGTCATTGAGATTCTCTATCAACCTCAAATAATTGAGTTGCCTTTTTCGTTAAAACTACAAGATTTTATACTCGAAAGATACCCCGGCTCCAGCAGCCCTTCATCGTATAAAAGGAATGTACTACTAATTGATCAACAAAATAATACCCGTTTTCCCTATTCTATTTAGTGCATCTTAGAAAACACCTGTTTTTTTTATTGACGTTTTCTTATAGCCACTACGTTAATGATAATTACTACTGTAGAACATATCGTAAATCTCCAGTAAAAAATATGTTATACAAAATACGTTGTAAAACATATTACGTATAATAATATCTTATAACTCTGATTTCCAGTATTTAAAAATTATTATACCAAGCCAATTGATAATATTTTATTGTTAACAAATTCACAGTGTGAAAAAAATAACAAATAAATTTTTATATTTGCCGTTAAATTATAAATGATCTTTTGAATGATTGATTTAACACCATTTAAATGAGAATAAAAGAGATAGTAGATATTATTAATGGAAAGGTTGTTTGTGGTAAGGAATGGGTGGATACCGAAGTACAAAAAGGTTTTGCATCTGATTTAATGAGTGATGTACTAACACTCGATACCGATAACATCTTACTTATAACCGGTTTGGCAAATTTGCAGGCAATTCGTACTGCTGAAATGTCTGATATCAAGTGTATTATTTTCGCAAGAAATAAAAAGGTATCACGGGAGATGATTGAACTTGCAGCAGAAAATCAAATGGTGTTAATTGAATGTGCATGTTCTGTTTTTAAAACTGCCGGTGAGTTATACAAAGCCGGAATAAAGCCTGTATTTTAATGGTTATGCATTTTGAATATGACATAGAAGGCGGTGATTTTTCAAAGGCAGGAAATGTTTCCAGTTTGTTGAAAAAAACATTAAAGCAACTGGTAGGCAATCATAAGATTGTAAAAAGAATTGTAGTTTCTATGTACGAAGCCGAAGTAAATGTGGTGGCTCATGCATATTCTGGAAAAGTGATCATTGATATTGATACCGATAAAATAAGTATACAGGTTAAAGACAAAGGGCCCGGAATAGAAGATATTGAACAGGCTATGCAGGATGGGTATTCAACAGCATCTGAAAAAGTTAGAGAAATGGGATTTGGTGCCGGAATGGGACTCTCTAATATCAAAAATAATTCGGATGAATTTGAACTAACCAGTAAATTAGGTGAGGGTACAGAATTGAAGATTGTGGCCTATTTGAAAAATTTATAAGCTATGGAAAATAAAGCATTCCACCATGCATTAAAAATTCAAAAAGAACAGTGTATTGGGTGTTCACACTGCATGAATATTTGTCCTACAGAAGCTATTCGTGTCCGAAACGGCAAAGCCGAACTTTTTGAAAATCGTTGTATCGATTGTGGGGAGTGTTTTCGTGTATGCCCGGTAAATGCAATTATTATTGAACAGGATGACTTTAATAAGATTTTTCAATACAAACATCGTATCGCCCTTTTACCAGCCGTATTTAGCGGACAATTTCCCGAAGAGGTTAAAACCTCGCAAATCTATGATGTATTAATCGATTTGGGATTTACAAATGTTTATGAGGTAGAACATGGTGTAGATTTACTCAAAGAGTCAATGCAAAAATTTGCTGAGAACAATAAAGAAAGCAAGCCTTTAATATCTTCCTTTTGTCCGGCTGTAATTCGTTTAATACAGGTCAAATTCCCGGCTATGGTTGAAAATATTATTTCATTGCATCCCCCATTGGATATAGCAGCTCTTTATTATAAAAAAAAGATTATGGATAAAGGGGTTGACGAATCGGATATCGGTATATTTTATGTAACTCCCTGTGCAGCTAAAATTGCTGCCATTAAAAGTCCGGTAGGAAATGAAAATTCTCCCATAAATGGAGTAATTAATATGGATTTTATTTTTAATAAAGTTTATACCAATATCCGCAGAGGAAATTTTCAAGCAGGTCAAAATGTGGAGAAAGAACAACTCTCACCCGAAGGGGTTTTGTGGAGCCTTACCAATGGAGAGATTGATAATATGGAAGGCCGGTGCCTGGCCATTGATGGAGTGCATAATGTAATCGACTTTTTAGAAAAGATTGAAAACGAGGAGATAAAGGATGTAGATTTTTTAGAGCTTAGAGCATGTGACGAAAGTTGTGCCGGTGGAGTATTAACTACTAAAAACAGGTTTTTGACGGTTGAACGACTTAAAAAAAGAGCAAGTCAATACAAAAAAAACAAGAAAGGAAATCCGCAAAAGCAGATTTTAAATTATTATCCATTTTTAAAGGAAAATATATGCATTGGTAAAGTACACCCACGCTCTATGATGAAATTAGATGAAAATATGGCTGAGGCCATGAAGAAAATGCGACGGGTTAAGGAAATTATGAAATGTTTGCCCGGAGTGGATTGTGGCGCTTGTGGAGCACCTAATTGTCAAGCCTTGGCTGAAGATATTGTACAAGAAAGAGCAGTGATTAACCATTGTATATTTATTCAGAAAATTTTTGAGAAAAAAGGAATCCTTGAATGGGAACAATCATATGAAATTATGAAAGAGATTTGGGGCGATGATAAATTAAATCGGAAGTGCTAAAACTTAAAATATTTAGAGTTATGAAAATATCAGATATTGTTGAACAGTTTAATTTAGAAGTTTTTAGTGGAAAAGAAGGATTAGCAAGAGAAGTTAAAGGAGGCTATGTTTCAGATTTATTGAGTGATGTTATGGGTAATTCAAAAGAGGGACAGCTTTGGATTACATTACAAACACATAAAAATGTGATGGCTATAGCATCGCTCAAAGATCTGGCAGCCGTAATTCTGGTTAAAAGCTTTAAACCTAACGAAGATACCGTTAAACAAAGTGAACTGGAGGGAGTACCTATCCTCGGAACTACAGAAAATACTTTTGAAATAACCGGTAAAATTTTTCAGTATCTAAAAGAAAATGAAATTATTTAAGGCTGATTTACATACACATACTGTGCTTTCGCCATGTGGCGATTTGGAGATGAGCCCTTTACATATTGTTACCAAAGCAAAAGAAAAAGGAATAGATATACTGGGCATTACCGACCATAACAGTACAAAAAACTGTAAAGCTGTTGAAGAGGTTGCACAAAGACAAGGGCTCTTTATTTTAAAAGGAGCAGAGGTAAATACAAAAGAAGAAGTACACTGTCTTGCGTTTTTTGAAAAAGATGATGAATTATTTGAATTTCAGCTATATATGGATGCGTGTTTGCCTAAAATCAAAAATGACATTAAAAAGTTTGGCTATCAGGTAGTGGTTGATCAAAATGAAAATATCATTGAACAGGTTGACTGGCTGTTGATCTCGGCCCTTGATGCCAGTATCGGTCAAGTTGAAAAAAAAGTACATGAACTACATGGAATTTTTATTCCGGCTCATATTGATCGGAGCAGATATTCGATTATTAGCCAGCTGGGTTTTGTTCCTGATGATTTAAATTTTGATGCACTGGAGCTTTCAAAGTTTATGACCAGAAATGAATTTGTGATAAATAATAATTATCTGGCGGACTATCCTTTTATCCAAAGTTCTGATGCTCATTTTGTGGATAATATTGGAGATATTACCACAGTCTTTAAGCTACAGAATCTTTCATTTGGTGAAATCAGGAAGGCTTTAAAATCCAAAAATAACAGAAAAGTGATTGTAAATGAATAATTTATCGATGCACATATTAGATATTGTACAAAATTCAATCTCCGGAGGAGCATCTTTTATTGAGATAAGAATTAATGTGCAAACCGATAAGAATGTTTTTGAGATTACTATTGTTGACAATGGATGCGGGATAGATGAAGAAATGTTGAGTCATGTTACAGATCCATATACAACCACCCGAACCACCCGAAAGGTTGGTTTGGGTTTACCTTTATTAAAACATACTGCCGAGCAGGCTAATGGTTATATAAAAGTTTATTCCGAAAAAGATTACGGAACAAAAGTATATGCTGTATTGCAGAATGATCATATCGATCGGCCTGATTTGGGTGATATTGCCGGAACTATTGTTTTACTGGCAACAGCAAATCCAAAAATTGAAATCAAATATATTCATCGGGTAAATGATAAACAATATATTTTCGAAACACGAGAAATTAAAGAGGTTCTTGAAGGAATACCTCTTAATGAACCGAAAATTCGAAACTATTTAAAAGAAATGATTAGTGAAAATATAAATGAGTTATATGTTATGTAGCATTAAGGTTTTACAACATCTAATTTTTAATGATTTTTAATGATGGTTACCATAATTTTATCAAATATTTACAAAGTAAATTAACTATTTTAAAACTATAATTAACATGGCAAAAATCAAAACATTAGCAGATCTAAAGAAGATGAGAGAAGATTTGCAGTCAAAGGTAGACTTGAGGGAAAAAGCAGACAGTCCTGAAAGCTACGTTCAGATTAAAGTTGGTATGGCTACCAGTGGCATTGCTTCCGGAGCAAAAGAAGTAATGGATTTTTTGATTGAAGCTTTAGAGAAAAGAAATATCGAAGCTGTGGTTAGTCAAACCGGCGATATGGGTTATTGTTTCGCCGAACCTACCATTGAGGTACAAAAACCGGGTGAAGAACCTATTGTTTTTGGTTATGTAGATATTAAAAAAGCAGACGAGATTATTGAAAAATACATTAAACGTGGTGAACTTGTAGATGGAATTATTCCACAAAACTACCAGGTAATTGATGATAAAGACAATAAAAAAGCATAGGAGGATATAAAATGACAAAATATAAAATGCATCTGCTTGTTTGTGGTGGTACTGGATGTAGAGCTTCAGCAAGCGATTCTATTGTTGAAAGTTTAAAACAAGAACTTGAAAACAAAGGGTTATCCGATGAGGTTCAGGTGATCATGACCGGTTGTTTTGGTTTCTGCGAAAAAGGGCCTATAGTAAAAGTACTGCCGGATAATACCTTCTATGTGGAGGTAAAACACGAGGATGCTGTTGAAATAGTTGATGAGCATGTTATCAAAGGACGTCAGGTAAAACGATTATTATATCAGGATCCTGAAAAGAAACAATCCATATCCGATTCCAAGCACATGGATTTCTATAAAAAGCAAATTCGTATTGCTTTAAGAAATTGTGGGTTTATTGATCCGGAAAATGTTGATGAATATATTGGCCGGGATGGTTATATGGCTCTTGGAAAATGTATTAATGAAATGACTCCTCAGGATGTAATCAAAGAAATTAAAGATTCTGGATTACGAGGACGTGGTGGTGGAGGGTTCCCCACCGGTTTAAAATGGGAAATAGCATCAAAAAATAATGCCGATCAGAAATATGTGGTTTGTAATGCCGACGAAGGAGACCCCGGTGCATTTATGGACCGTTCAATTCTTGAAGGTGATCCACATGCAGTGCTTGAGGCCATGGCTATTTGCGGATATGCAACAAATGCTTCCAAAGGGTTAATTTATATTCGTGCCGAATATCCATTAGCGATTAAACGGCTAAAAATTGCTATCGATCAGGCTCGGGAATACGGACTGTTAGGAAAAAATATTTTTGGTTCTGATTTTGAATTTGATGTAGAACTACGATATGGTGCAGGAGCATTTGTTTGTGGTGAGGAAACAGCATTAATACACTCTATGGAAGGTTTACGTGGAGAACCAACCATTAAACCTCCATATCCTGCCGAAAAAGGATACTTAGGAAAACCTACCAATGTAAATAATGTGGAAACTTTTGCCAATATTCCGGTCATTATTAATAAAGGAGCCAACTGGTTTAATAAAATAGGTACCGAAAAATCGAAAGGAACAAAAGTTTTTGCTTTGGCAGGAAAAATTAACAACGTAGGGTTAATTGAAGTTCCTATGGGAACTACTTTACGCGAAGTTATTTTTGAAATTGGCGGAGGAATTAAAGACGGGAAGAAATTTAAAGCCGTTCAAACCGGTGGCCCGTCGGGAGGTTGTTTAACGGAAAAACATCTTGATACCCCAATTGATTTTGATAACCTGATAGCCGCAGGTTCAATGATGGGATCCGGAGGGATGATTGTAATGGACGAAGACGACTGTATGGTTTCTGTAGCAAAATTCTATCTTGATTTTACCGTTGAAGAGTCTTGTGGAAAATGCTCTCCCTGCCGGATAGGTAATAAACGCCTGTACGAGTTATTAGACCAGATTACCCAGGGAAAAGCTACAATGGATGATTTGCAGCGTTTACGCAATATGTGCGAAGTAATTAAAGATACATCACTTTGTGGGTTAGGACAAACATCTCCAAACCCAATTTTATCTACATTAGATAATTTTTGGGATGAGTATGTAGCACACATTAAAGATCATAAATGTCCTGCCGGACAATGTAAAGATTTGATGAAGTACGTTGTCATCGAAGAAAATTGTGTGGGCTGTACAGCTTGTGTTCGAGTTTGTCCTGTTGGGGCCATTAGCGGAGAGAAAAAGCAACCACACTATATTGATCCTTCCAATTGTATCAAATGTGGTGCTTGTATTGAGAGATGTAAATTTGATGCAATCATTGTAAAATAATTAAACTGTTTAGGACGATGGAAAAAGTAAAATTAACGATAGATAACAAGCAAATAGAAGTAGAAAAAGGAACTACGATCTATAAAGCTGCAAAACAATTAGGAATTGATATCCCGGTGCTTTGTTACATGAATCTTGAAGATTTAGGGATAGAGAATAAACCAGGTGGTTGCCGTATTTGTGTGGTTGAAGTGGAAGGACGTAAGAATCTGGCTCCTTCATGCTCCACCGAAGTATGGGATGGAATGGTAGTTAATACTCATTCTATGCGTGTAATTAATGCCCGCAGAACGGTAATGGAGTTTATTCTTTCGGATCATCCGAAAGATTGTTTAACCTGTGCAAAATCAGGAAACTGCGAATTGCAGGATATGGCTGTAAAATTAGGAATCCGTGAAGTTCCCGGACAAGAGTATGCTGAAATGTCAGAATATAAAATTGATTTTTCTCCATCATTAATTCGCGACCTGGATAAATGTATCATGTGCCGCCGTTGCGAGATGATGTGTAACGAATTCCAAACCGTTGGTGCATTATCAGCTTTTAACCGTGGATTTGAAGCAGCAGTAGGCCCTGCTTTTGAAATGGATATTGAGTATTCACCCTGTACCTATTGTGGACAGTGTGTTGCGGTTTGTCCTACCGGAGCATTAACCGAAAAAGATCATACCCGTGATGTAATTAATGCATTAGCTGATCCAACAAAAACAGTGGTTGTGCAAACAGCACCGGCAGTAAGAGCTGCATTGGGTGAGGAATTTGGGTTAGAAGCAGGTACACGTGTAACCGGCGAAATGGTTGCAGCATTACGCCGCTTAGGTTTTGATTATGTTTTCGATACTGATTTTGCTGCTGACTTAACCATTATGGAAGAGGGCACAGAATTGTTAGATCGTTTAACCAAACATCTTAATGGCGATAAAGAAGTTAAACTTCCAATTCTTACATCATGTTGTCCTGCATGGGTTAGTTTCTTTGAACATAATTTCCCCGAAATGATGGATGTTCCTTCATCAGCACGTTCGCCACAGCAAATGTTTGGTTCTATAGCAAAAACTTATTTTGCCGATAAGATTGAAGTTAAACGTGAAGATTTAGTCGTGGTTTCTATCATGCCTTGTTTGGCGAAAAAATATGAAGCGCAACGCGATGAGTTTAAAGTGGATGGAAATCCTGATGTGGATTTCTCTATTTCTACCCGTGAATTAGCTCATCTGATAAAAGAGGCTAACCTCGATCTTAAAACACTGCCTAAAGAAGAGTTTGACACACCATTAGGTGAATCAACCGGAGCGGGTGTTATTTTTGGGGCAACAGGTGGTGTTATCGAAGCAGCTACACGTACTGCTTACGAGTTACATACCGGTAAAAAATTAGAGGATATTGACTTTAAGCAATTGCGTGGTTTAGAAGGAATACGAAAAGCAACTGTTGATTTTGAAGGTACTCCAATTAATATTGGTATTGCTCACGGATTAGGAAATGCGCGTAAACTGCTCGAAGATATTAAAGCCGGAAAATCTGAATTCCATGCCATAGAAATTATGTCTTGTCCGGGGGGTTGTATCGGTGGTGGTGGACAACCATTACATCATAGTGACTCAGGCATTTTAAAAGCTCGTATGAAAGCTATTTACGAAGAAGATGCTGATAAACCCATCCGTAAATCGCATGATAATCCGTATATCATTAAATTATACGAAGAGTTCTTAGGCAAACCTATGAGTGAGAAAGCACATCATTTATTACATACATGCTATTTTGACAAAAGTCGTAAAGTTGAAATTAGTTAATGAGATAATTAAACCTGGAGGAAAAATAAATGTCACATATAAAAGTAAAAATCAAAGAAAAAGACTTAAATACGATTAAACAAATTTGTAAGTCTTTTAACAACGAGCCTAAAGAATTGATTAATGTGCTGCATAAAACACAAGAACATTTTGGCTATTTGCCTGCGGAAATTCAGGAAGTTGTAGCACAAGAGCTAAATGTGCCGGTAGCTAAGGTTTATGGTGTAGTAACTTTTTATTCGTTCTTTACTATGCTGCCCAAAGGGAAGCATCCTGTTTCAATATGTACGGGTACGGCTTGTTATGTTCGAGGTGCTGATAATGTGTTGCAGGAATTTAAACGTCAGTTAGGAATAGAGGTAGGCGAAACAACCGAAGACGGTGAGTTTTCATTAAGCTGCTTACGTTGTGTAGGAGCTTGTGGATTGGCGCCCGTTGTTTTAGTAGGCGATAAAACTTACGGGCGTGTTGCACCCGATGGCGTAAAAGCAATTATTGATGAATATAAAAAATAGTGCATTGGATAAAATTTTTGAGGTTGGTAATTAAATTTGGTTAGGTTAATTATAGTTTAGGGTTATTTTTTCAATAGGATTCAACCAATATATAAACAATTTACTTTCAAAAATTATCCAATATCCAAAAGCATCTCTCCCTTAACAGGGTTGAGGTGCTTTTTTGTGTTTAGAAATTCTGCTATTTTTGTAAGTAGTCAGAACACAAATCAATGCATGATTTATATTGCTTTTTCATCGTTATATCATCATCCTTTGCCTGAGGGTCACCGGTTTCCAATGGATAAATACACTCTTATTCCGGAAAAGTTAATTGCTGAAGGTACTTACACTCAAAGAAATTTTTTTGAGCCTAAATTAACCGACGATGATTTTATATCGTTAGTGCATAGCAAAAATTATATCCGTAAATTAAAAAGCAATAATTTAAGTAAAGCCGAAGAACGCAGAATGGGGTTTCCTTTTAGCCAGGCCTTATTAAAACGCGAAGAACTGATTTGTGCCGGAACTACCCAGTCCGCTTTATTCGCTTTGGAAAATAGCGTTTCATTTAATGTAGCTGGCGGTACCCATCATGCTCACCGCGATTTTGGTTAAGGTTATTGTATATATAGTGGCTATAAGAAAACGTCAATAACTGCGTTACGCTCGCATTGGCAATTAGTCATTTACGTCAGTAAACTCCTGGCTGCTAATTCTTCGCAAGCCTTGTTTTTGACGTTTTTTATTACGCCACTAAAAAAACTGGTGTTTTCTAAGATGCACTAAGTAAAATCCGTTAAAAGATATTGCCCTTTCTGAACCCAAAGATAATCCAGATTATAAAATATATCATTTTTTTGCCAAAGATCCAGAAGGGCTCAGTATTGATTTTCAGTATTTTTGGGATAAATAATTAGATAAATTTCATACTAACCTCTTTCAGGAATTTTCCTTCCAGCGTTTCGGCAATTCTTCGCACAACGGTTCGTCTGATTTCAAGTTCTACCGGAAGGTTTGGATCCTGATGAGCAATATTGATTCGTGTCCCAATAATAAAATGGATTTCGTCGCTTTCTTTAAGCAGTTTAACAATTTGGTCGGCAGGCCCTTTTCCTAAAATGTAGTTGTTGTTATATACTTTTAATATTTCGTGTACTTTGCTGAGGGTTAAAATCCCTTCTGTTACCAAATCAATACCAGGCATATAGGCAATTGGAGGTAGATCGGGATCGTGAAATTCGAAGCTATCTTCAATTTCAAGTTCTAATTCACGGGCAATAATATCAGCTGTTGTTGCGCCACATAGAATCTTTTTCCCTTTAAAATTTTTTACCTCACGGGCTAGTTTTTTATCTTTTTCCTCCTCATAGGGTGGCCCTGTACAGATTAATAATTTTCTGGGTTCACGAAAATATACCGAAGCACAACTTGTATCATCTTTAGCGTGGTAACCATCATTTTGATAAGCCACATTAACCACTTTACCGGCAAGTTTATTGGCTGATATATTCGGATTGTTTTTAATTAACCGATGGGTAAATTGTATTAGATTATCATGGCCCCAGCCAAACGGGAACCTATGACTACCCATTCCCGACTGTGTTATTCCATCGGAGCATGATATGATTCGATCTTCTTTTTGGGCATAAAAAGTACAACTTTTTAATTCTTTTCCTGCATTTTTATCACTCTCGAGGATAATACATTGCCATTGGGGATTAAAAATCTCATTATCTCTAAAAATGATAGTTTCGGGATTATCATATTCCAAAATAGTAGTTTTACCATCGGCTTCAATGTCAATAATGGTAAAAGTAGAATAGCTAATTTTGCGCTGGCTGCAAACCGGGAGGGTATTCATAATAATTTCAGCAATACGGTTAACATCCTTATGTTCACGGGTAAAATTTAAAGCCATTTTGGATGTTAAGGTAGCCAATATGTTCGCTTTTACGCCATGTCCCATCCCGTCCGATAAAACAATAATAATTCGTTCCTCAGTTTTTATGCGTTCAGATAAAAATACATCTCCACATATACGTTCGCCATCATGATTTTTTTGCTGGCAATCGACTTCTATGTAGAATTGATGCTTCATTCCTCGTTTTTATTAAACGTTTTGTATAATTCAAGGATTGAGTTAAGCATTTGTTCTGTTTCTGAAGCTCCTTCACCCAATAAAAATCCAATTTTTTGAACCATTGCCAGATTTTTATCAATAACTTCTGTAACGCGTTTAATTACTTCTTCTTTTCTTACTTCAGGAGCATACATATCTCGGAATACCGCACCAACAATTTTGTTTTTTCGGATTGTAAAAACAGAAAGGTTTAATAGTTGTTCATCTAAATGAATATCCCTATCTAAAATGTTTTTATTGGTAGAAAAAACATGATTAAATAAATTGTAAACATTAAAGGGAAGTAGCGTTTTTAAATCGGCACCAACTAAGCCGGGAATAATTTCATTAATAGCATCTGCTTCCTCGCCCAATAAATTGATAAAACTATTATTGGATTGAATGATTTTTAAATTTTGATCGATAATTACAACTCCTGTAGGGAGTTTTTGTAACATATTATTTATAATGTCAGATGCTTCTTGTGCCGCTTCTTTTTCTTTTCTGGCATTTTGTTCTGACTCTTTAAGTGCCTTTTGAGTTTGAGCTAATTTTTCGTTGGAAGTTTTAAGCGCTTTTATATAATCTTGCCTGTTTCGCAAGGTATACGTAAGACACATATCAATTCTGGCTAACCCTTTGGATACTGCTATGGCAAAATCGCGGCAAGTATCGTAACCACAAGCACTACATCCTAAATCAGGATTATGATCTTTTTTCCCAATTGCTTTTAATACTTCCGTGATTTTTTCTTCTGAAGGTGTTTTTATGCGTTGATCATCATTGTAAAAATTTCTTGAATAATCTAAATCCCAATATTTTTCAATTTCTTTTTCCCATTTTTTTAAATCAAAATTGTTTAACCGTTTATTGGCGTATTCAGTTACTCGGGTATGCCTGATAAATTTTTCACCACCTTTTGATGTTCCTGGGCCCATTAAACATCCTTCACAATAATATAAGTTAAAATGTTTTTTTATAGTTTCAATTTCCTGGTTGAATTGTTTGGTGGCATTTAACATATTGTATTTTCCTTCGGCGGTTATAACCTTTCCTTCAAGCAAATCTTCACTAATATTTGAAGCCTGCAATAGTCCATTTGCAATAGGGAAAAGTGATCCTTTGTAACCTATTGGTGAATCAAATTCAGAATATTCAAGCGTACTTTCGTGAATTTTAAATTCTTCAAAAAGCTCTCGCAGTTCAATAAATGTAAGTACCGAATTAATTTTTCCGTCATCTTTATTTAGCAATGCTTCGTTTTTGCTTTCAATACAAGGGCCGATATAAACAATCTGGATATCTTTCCCATATAGATGTCGGGCAATTTTTGCTGTAGCAACCATGGGTGATACAAGGGGTGCCAGATTTTTTATTAGTTCAGGTTGAAATTTCTGAATATACGATACTATTACCGGGCAGGCTGTTGAGATATAATATTTTCCCTTAAAATTTTTGAAAAGTTCAGCATATTTAAACGCTATGATGTCAGCACCAAATGATACTTCATTTACATAATCAAATCCAAGTTGTTTGATCATCTGCACAAACTTGCGATAATCTGTAATATCATGAAATTCTCCTGAAATACTGGGGGCAACAATAGCAATTTTTTTTGCTTTTGATTGAAGGATTTTTTTTGTTTCTTCTTTTGAATCTCTAAAACGAATAGCATCTTCAGGACATACAGAAGTACAGCTGCCGCATCCAATGCATCGCTCCGGAATAACCCGTGCAAAATCTCTGTTAACTTTTACTTCAATGGCATTTACAGGACAAACTCTTACACACGAATAGTTTAAGTTACATTTTTCTTTTATGATTTCTACGATGGGCATTTGTTTTCAATTTCATGATAAGATATAAAGTTATCAAAATCAATCGGTACTAAAAATTTTATCTAGTAAATAAATAATATTATCTGGTGATACGTTTTGGTATTCTTTATCATCTACTTTTATTGTGGGGCCATTTTCGCAATTTCCAAAACAGTGGCTACCATGAAAATATACCTTATCTTCCAGTTGATGATCTTTTATATATTGCTTGATGATTTGAACTGTTTGTTTATTTCCTCTTGAAAAACACGAACTGCCAAGACATATAATAATTTCTTTTTTCATTAAATTCTCCTTAAAACATCTATTCTTCAATTATTATAGCATTTCAGACTTCAAAATTAATCATTTATTTTCTTCGCACAATCTTATTTTGTTCGCGTATTTTTTTGATAACTAAAATTAGGATACTTAATTTTATATAAGTATTTTATTATTAAACTTTTAATTAAAATTGAATTGTAGGATATATGTTGTAAAAAATATAAATATTTTGTCATTCTTTTTGAGATATTATATCGTAATATTTTATTTAACAATAATTTAAGTGATTTTGTAATTTTTTTATTGTTAATCAATTAACAATGTTTATTTGTTAACACAATAATTAGTATATTTGTGGAAATAGATTTTAAAGTACTATAATTTGCATTTTTTATGCAGGAAATTGAAAAAATACTTGATCAATACCCTTTTGTACAACGAGATAATTTAATCCCAATATTACAAGAGATTCAGAATGCTTTTGGCTATATATCCGAAGAAGCGATTGTGAAAGTAGGAAATTATTTAAAAATGCCAACGAGCAAAATATATGGTTTGGCTACTTTTTATAATCAATTTTATTTTACGCCTAAAGGGAGATATCATATAAAAATTTGTAATGGAACCTCCTGCCATGTAAATGGCAATAGTTTAATAATAAAAGAAATTGAGAAAATACTCGGTATTAAAGATGGAGAAAATACTAAGGATAATGGGTTTAGCCTTGAATTGACTTCGTGTATGGGTGTTTGTGGTATGGGTCCTGTTATGGCAATTAACGATAAATATTATACTTGTTTAACCGTTAAAAAGGTCAAGACAATTATCCAAGACTATCAGCAAATGGATGAGTGATTATTATGAATATTAACATTAAAGAAATACTAATTCGGAATGTTCTTGTCCCAACTGAAACGAAGTTGGATAAAAAGATATTAGAAACTTTGCAGTTGCTCAGAAGAGAGAGGGTTTCAATCCCAATTATTACTATTAGTTCAAACACTTTTTCAAAAATTGCCGGAATTGATGAGATTAAAAAACAAATTGAAAATTATATCGATGAAAGAAATCTGAATGTATCTATACTCGAAGTTGGCAGTTTAGGTATAAGTTCTTTGGAGCCTATAATTTCTGTTCAACTCCCTGGAAAATCAAAGATTTTTTTTAAGCAAATAGATACGGATAATATTATTTTAATTCTTGATGGCATTTTTAATAATTATATACAGCAAGAATATGTTCTAGGGCAACAAAAAAATGAGATTCACGAACCCTGGGAGCAAGTTCCCTTTCTTGATGAGATTGCGTATTTTAATTTTCAGCAACGATTAATTCTTAAGCAGTGTGGTTTTATTGATGTAAATTCTATCAACGAATATATTGCATTTGGAGGTTATCAAACTTTTGTAAAAACCATAAATAAAAATACTCCTGCCGAGGTATGTGATATTGTTGAACAAAGTATGCTTAGAGGAAGAGGAGGTGAAGGTTATCTTACAGGGAAAAAATGGAAAATAGCTTCATCCACACCTTCGCAGCAAAAATATTTAATATGTAATGCCGGAGAAAGTGATCCCGGAGCTTTTATGGAACGCTTTCTAATGGAGAGCGATCCGCATAAAGTTATTGAAGGTATTGCCATTGCTGCTTATGCTATCGGTGCACAAAAAGCCTTTATTTATATCGAATCGGATTATGAATTGGCTATTGAGCGAATCAAAAAGGCCATAGATCAATCTACGGATTATGGATTACTGGGCCATGATATAATGGGAACAGGATATAATTTAGAGATTATAATTAAACAAGGAGCCGGAGCGTATGTTTGTGGCGAAGAAACAGCTTTGATTAAAAGTATTGAAGGGAAACGGGGTAAGCCGCATTCTAAACCTCCTTATCCTGCTACCAAAGGTTTGTTTGAACAACCTACGGTTGTAAATAATGTAGAAACATTAGTGAATATACCTGTTATTTTAAATAAAGGAGCAGAATGGTTTAAATCTATTGGAACTGAAGACAGTAAAGGAACCAAAGTATTTTCTATTTCGGGAAAAGTAGAATATTCCGGTTTAGTTGAGGTTGAAATGGGTACCAAAATTCGTGATATAATTTTTCGTGTTGCCGGAGGAATTCGTAATAACAAAAGATTTAAAGCAATACATATAGGAGGCCCTTCAGGCGGGTGCTTAACCGAAGATCATTTAGATACTCCCATCGATTTTGAATCGATTATGCTGGTGGGTGCATCTTTAGGTGCTGCTAGTTTGATTGTTTTAGATGAGGATAACTGTATTATCGATACGGTAAAATATTTTATGAATTATCTGCAAAAAGAAAGTTGCGGTATTTGTATCCCTTGCCGAGAAGGAACCCGAAGGATGTATGAAATCTTGGAAAATATTAGCAAACGTCCGAAAGACGAAAATGGATATGCAACCTTACAGCGTTTTAAAGGCGTTATGCAGTTGGAAACACTGGCCGAAGTACTTAAAGACACATCTATGTGTGGATTAGGCCGGAAAGCTGCGAATCCTGTGCTTAGCACATTAAAATGGTTCCGCGACGAATATGAAGAGCATATTTTTGAACGAAATTGTTCTGCTGGCGTTTGTCAGGAGCTACGAACCTTTGAAATTGATGTGGATGCCTGTACCGGTTGTACTTTATGTGCTAAAAAATGCCCAACAGACGCTATTTTTGGAACACCTAAAAATGTTCATTTTATTGTTCAGGATAAGTGTATTGGTTGTGGAATATGTTTTGAAACGTGTAAGTTTTCAGCTATTATTAGTCAATAACGAAAGCGCTTATGTCAGTAAATATCGAGGTAAATAATAAAACAATACAAGCAAAAAAAGGTGAAACAATCCTTGAAACTTTAAACAGAAATGGTATAAAGGTCCCAACTTTATGCCGTATGAAAGGGTTTTCACCCACAGGAGCTTGTCGTTTGTGTGTGGTGGAAGTGGAAGGTAAATCGGGGCTAATTCCATCTTGTTCTTATCCTATTGAACAACCCATGAGAATATGGACTCATTCACCCAGAGTGATTAGAGCCCGAAAAATGTTGGTAGAACTGCTTTTGTCGAATCACCCTGACGATTGTTTGTATTGCATACGAAATGGTAATTGTGAGTTACAGGAATTAGCTGTTGAGTTAAATGTTCGTGAAAGACGTATATCCGGAGAAAAAACTAAAATAAATCTTGACCAGTCCAGCCCGGGAATTGTTCGTGATCCTTCAAAATGCATTTTATGTGGCCGTTGTATTCGGGTTTGCGAAGAGGTACAAGATGTTTCTACTTTTGATTTTATTAATCGTGGGAATTCAACACTTGTTGCTACATCGATGAGTAAGGACATGAATTTTTCGAACTGTATAAATTGCGGACAATGTATCATGGTTTGCCCAACCGGTGCTTTACATGAAAAAACTAGTTTTGATATTATTCAGGAAATGCTTAATAATAAAGATATAAAAGTTGTTGCGCACTATTCACCTTCAGTCCCTGTATCATTGGCTAACGAGTTAGGTTTAAAACCAGGAAAAGATTCACATGGATTGTTAAATGCAGCACTTAAACGTATAGGGTTTGATAAAGTATTCGACACTTCATTTGGTGCTGATGTAGCAATTTATGAGCAGGCAGCCGAATTGGCAGATCGCATAAAAAACGAAGAAAATCTACCTATGCTGAGCAGCTGTTGCCCGGGGTGGATTAAATATATGGAGCAATCACATCCTGATATGATTGATTTGGCCTCTACAACAAAATCTCCTCAGCAAATTTTAGGAACGCTTATTAAAGGATATTATGCTGAAAAAAATCAATTATCTACCGAAAAAATATTTACCATATCAATAACTTCCTGTACAGCTAAAAAGTTTGAAGCTCAGCGCGAAGAAATGACACATAAAGGAGTTTCTGATATTGACCAGGTAATTACTACTCGCGAATTGATTAAATTGATTCATCTTTATGGTATTGATGTCCATTCGTTACATGAAGAGTTTTCTGATGATTCTTTTAATATTCGATCATCAGCAGCAAAACTTGTGAGTGTTTCAGGGGGTGTAACAGAAGCGGTAGCACGTACACTCAACTATTTTTTAACCGGAGAAGAATTATCTCCAATCCAGGTTACAAAACTAAGAGGAATAAAAAATAAAAAGGAAATTGTCCTGAAAATGGGCAAAAAAAATATAAACTTTGTAGTGGTTAGCGGATTAAAAAGTGCCAATAAGATAATAGCTGAAATACGCGAAGGAAAAACTAAAGCAGATTTTATTGAAATAATGGCCTGCCCCGGAGGATGTATTAATGGAGGAGGGCAACCTTTTTGTAATGATGAGGAGGTGCAAAAAAAATTGATAAAAACGATTTACAATATTGATGATAAAGAAGCTATTAAAGTTGCTCATAAAAACCCTGGAGTTTTAAAATTGTATAAGGATTATATGAAGGAGCCATTAAGCCGGGTCAGTAATAAAAATTTACATACAGGATATAAAAAGAGAGAAGTATTATTGTAAAATGCAGCATGGGAAGAAATGAAAATTAGAAACTCAAATAAAAATCGTGATTTGGTATACACCCTTAAAAATCGGTGTCGGGTATGTTATACCTGTGTTCGCGAATGCCCTGCAAAAGCCATTAAGATTATAAACGGACAAGCCGAAGTATTAAACGAGCGTTGTATTGTTTGTGGTAATTGTACGAAAGTCTGCAGCCAGGGAGCAAAAGTTTTTTTGCATACCACCGATAAGGTAAATGAATTGTTACAAACAAATAGAAAGAATATTGCCATAGTAGCTCCAAGCTTCCCGGCCGAGTTTGAAGAAATAACCGATTACAAAATTCTTGTTTCCATGATTCGTAAGCTGGGATTTGATGTGGTTTCTGAAGTTGCTTTTGGAGCTGATTTAGTGGCTACGCAATATCATAAGTTGGTTAGAGAAGAAGATACCGGTAAATGTTATATCTCATCTGATTGTCCTGCCATTGTTTCTTATATTGAACATTATTATCCTAACTTAGTTGATAATCTGGCACCTATACCTTCGCCAATGGTTGCTATGTCGAGAGTAATGCGTAAAAAATATGGCGATCAAACCAATATTATATTTATAGGCCCTTGTGTGGCTAAAAAGGCTGAAACAGATGAGGTGGACGAGATGATTACTTTTGCCGAACTGCGCGAAATGTTTACCGATAATAAGATAAAACCTTTTGATGTTGAACCCACCGAATTTGATCCTCCATTAGGAGGTAAAGGGGCTGTTTTTCCAGTGAGCAGAGGATTACTTCAAACGGCCGAAATTACCGATGATGTATTGCATGGAAGTATTATTGTGGCTGAAGGGAAAAATGATTTTCAGGAAGCTATAAAAGAGTTTGAAGACGGGTTAATACAATCTCAACATCTTGAATTATTAGGTTGCGAAGGGTGTATTATGGGGCCCGGAATGACCAATAGACAAAGGCATTATGCCAAAAGAAGCCTCGTAAATAATTATGTAAAGCAAAAAATTAAAAATCTTGATCATAAAGAGTGGCAAAAAGATATTGAAACCTATCTGAAGATTGATCTTTCGGCACAATACAAAGCACAGGAGAGAATGTTAGATAGCCCGGAAAAGCGAGAAGTGGAAGAAGTTTTAGAGTCCATGGGGAAAAAATCCTTGAAAGATCATCTGAATTGTGGTGCATGTGGTTATGAAACTTGTGAAGAACATGCCAAAGCAATTGTTCAGGGGTTAGCCGAAATAGAAATGTGCTTACCCTATACAATTGAAAAATTACATAAATCGATAAATGAATTAGCGGTTACGAACGAGAAACTTACCACTATGCAGCAGGCATTGAGGCAATCAGAAAAAATGGCTAGTATGGGACAACTTTCGGCTGGAATTGCTCATGAGCTCAACAATCCATTAGGGGTAGTGATAATGTATGCTAATATTTTATTAGAAGAAACACCTAAAGATTCCCAGTTATACAAAGATTTAAAATTAATAGTTGAACAAACTAATCGATGTAAAAAAATTGTAGGTGGGTTGTTAAACTTTGCCCGCAAAAATCAGGTAAATGCTTCTGAAGTTAATGTCGCCGATTTGGCTAAACAAAGTACCGATGCAGTTGTAATACCGGATAATATTAAAGTTAATATTGATACCTCAAAATTAAAGAATCCTATTGCATCGATCGACCAGGAACAAATGTTACAAATACTTTCAAACCTAATGAAAAATGCTATCGACGCCATGCACGATGGAGGCCATTTAGATATTATTATTGAAGATTCTGAGCGGGATGTTATTTTTTATGTTAAGGATAGTGGATGCGGTATTAAAGCAGATGATTTGGATAAGATTTTTGAACCATTTTACACTACAAAAGAAATTGGCAAGGGTACAGGGCTTGGTTTAGCTACAGCATACGGAATTGTAAAAATGCATAAAGGTAAAATTACGGTTACCTCAAATGCCGATCCTGAGCAAGGACCAACAGGAACAACGTTTAGAATTGCGATACCCAGAATGCAATAAAAAAATGAAAATTATGGGACAAGGTAAAAAAGTAATATTAATAGTGGATGACGATATGGATTATCTTTTTCAGATGAGAATGCATATCGAAAGTTTTGGTTTTGAGGTGATAACTGCTGAAAGCCAACGTGAAGCAGAAAAGATTATTGAAAATACAAAACCCGATTTGGCAATTTTTGACCTGATGATGGAAAGTGATGATAGTGGTTTTATTTTATCCTATAAGATGAAACGGAAATATCCTGATGTACCTATAATATTAGCTACTGCAGTGTCTTCCGAAACAGGAATGTCGTTTGGTGTAAATACTCAAAACGATAAGCAATGGATCAAAGCTGATCTATACCTTGAAAAGGGAATTAGAAAAGATCAATTGCATAAAGAAATTAATAAATTGCTAAAAATTTAAAATTAAATTTACCGAATGGAAAAACTCAATGTTTTAGTTGTTGATGATGAACCAGGAATTAGATCTGGTGTAAGCCGTATCCTAAATAATTTTTCGGTTAGTTATCCATTTATGGATAGCGATTATGGATTTAATGTTGTTGAAACCTCTACCGGCGAGGATGCTATTGAAATCATAAAAAAACAAAAAATTGATATTGTTTTGCTTGATAATAAATTACCCGGAATTCAAGGAACTGATGTTTTAGAACATATTAATAAGAATCAACCCGAAATACTGGTTATGATGATTACCTCGTATGCATCATTGGAGCTCGCTGTTAAAGCAACAAATCAGGGTGCTTACGATTTTATTCCCAAACCATTTACTCCACAAGAACTTAAATCAGCTCTGGAAAATGTATCCAAACATATTTTCCTGCGCGGCATGACAAAAAAGTTAAATAAAGAGGGTAAGGAAATCCGATACCAGTTTCTATCGGTATTATCGCATGAATTAAAAGCTCCCTTAAATGCTATTGAAGGATATTTAAAAATAATGCAGGAAAAACAGGCCGGAGAAAAGATTGAGGATTATGAACAAATGATCGATCGTTCTTTACACCGTATTAATGGTATGCGGAACCTTATCATGGATTTACTCGATTTAACAAAAATTAAGCTGGAGAAGAAAACGGATAAGTTTCAACAAATAAAAGTTTCTGAAATAGCCCAAAATGCCATTGAATCCATCAATCCGTATGCTATCCAAAAAGATGTTCAGATATTTCTCCATGATAACCAGGATGTTCAGATAAATATTGATCCCGGAGACTTAGAGATCATTTTTAATAATTTAATTTCTAATGCAGTAAAATATAATAAACAAAACGGACGAGTGGATGTTTTTATCGATAAAAAAGATAATTTGCTTATTATCAAGGTTAAAGATACAGGAATAGGGCTGTCTCAAAATGAGATAAAAAATCTTTTTGAAGAATTCTTTCGGGTGAAAAATGAACAAACAAAGCATATTACAGGTAGTGGTTTAGGATTACCTATTGTACGCAAAATATTAGATATTTATAACGGCGATATTCAGGTTGAAAGTGAAGTAGAAGTAGGGAGTACCTTTACCGTAACTTTACCTGTTTAACGAACAGTATTAATAAAGATAACTTTAATATTATTAAGATGAATAAACTTCCTGAAAAAACCATTGGTAGACTGAGTGAATATCGAAGAACATTGCTTAATTGTCTGGCTAAGGGAAAGACACATATTTATTCCCACGAACTGGCCAGCTTACACAATATTACACCTGTACAGGTACGTCGCGACATTATGCTTATAGGATATTCTACTACGCTAAAAAAAGGGTACGATGTTAAAGCGTTGATTGATGTTATTGGTGATATTATTGATACAGAGGATGGATTAAATGCGGCGGTTATTGGTATTGGAAATTTAGGGAAAGCTATCACAGCTTATTTTAATGGGAAAAGATCTAAGTTAAGAATAGTAGCTACTTTTGATGTAAATCCCGATAAAACGAATCGGGTTATTTCCGGGGTAAAATGTTATGCTATGGCCGATTTTGAAAAAATGGTGAAGGATTTGGATATTTCAATAGGAATTTTAACCGTTCCTCCGGAAGAAGCTGCTCAGGTTACCGAAAGATTAATAATGTCAGGAATAAAAGGAATTTTAAATTATACCTCAACATCTTTAAATGTATCACCTAATGTGTATCTCGAAGAGTATGATATGATTACTTCTATTGAGAAAGTAGCTTATTTTGTAAAACAACAAAATAAAGAATCTTAAATTTTTATCTCTTAGATAATAAAAATGAAAGTACACAGAAGCTTTGATACTTTAGGCCAGATAAACAATCCAGTTGTTACCACCGGTACTTTCGACGGGGTACATATAGGGCATAAAGTAATTATAAATCGGTTAAATACCCTTGCCCAAAATATACAGGGCGAATCGGTCTTAATAACCTTTCATCCTCATCCCCGGCGGGTTTTGTATCCCGAAACGGCAGGGAAAGGACTTAAGCTGATAAATTCTCAGGAAGAAAAGATTCTTTTGCTTGAAAAAACAGGACTCGATCATTTGGTGATAATCAATTTTACCAAAGAATTTGCCCAAACCACATCACAAGAATTTGTTGAAGATCTATTATTAGGAAAATTGCATGCGAAAATAATTATTGTTGGGTTTAATCATCACTTTGGACATAATCGGGAAGGGGATTATTCGTATTTGTATCAATTAGCTCAAAAACATGATTTTCAAGTAGAAGAAATTCCTGAGCAGGATCTGGAAAATGAAACGGTAAGTTCTACGATTATTCGTAAAGCATTGCAGGAAGGACGTATTCAGCGTGCGAATGCTTACCTGGATCATTTTTTTATCATTACCGGTAAATTGATTGATGGCCATCCTAAATGCTATGAGATAGGTTTTCCTACGCTTGAAATGATTATTGAAGAGGACGTAAAGCTGGTACCCTTAGAAGGTGTTTATGCAATTTCACTTAATACAAATGATAACAGACGTTATAAGGGAATGCTAAATATTAAAAAATTTAAAGAAAATCAACAGCCAAGTGTTCAGGTGCATTTGTTTGATTATTCTACGAACGATACCCTGAGAAATAAAACCGCTACTATAACTTTCCATAAACGAATGCGGGATGAGTTACAACTCGATGGTGCTGATTCTCTCAAAAATCGACTAAAAAAAGATAAAAAGGATATTGAACAGTTAATCTATTAGAGTTATTTTTCTTGACTGAAGTGAAAACAATAATTAAAGTCTTATAGTTGTTGTAAATTTTAATCCATCTGTTCCCAGATTTCATTTTTTAGTTTAAGAAAAGAAGGTGCGTGTAATGATCGTTCTTTTTCAGTAATTACAAATTTTCTTTTAATTTCTACGGGTGCTTTGCTAAAAATATAAATATCATTTCCCAACAATAGTGCTTCGTCAATATCATGAGTAACAAATATAACGGTACGTTTATCCATTTGCCATAACCGGCGGAATGCTTTTATAAGGTTCATTTTTAACCTTAAATCCAGCGCCTTAAGGGGTTCATCCATTAAAATGATATCCGATGGATAGGAAAAAGCACGGGCAATGGCAACTCTTTGTTTCATCCCGCCGCTCAACTTTGAAGGATAGTAGTTGTTAAATTTTTCTAATTCAACCAATTGTGAATATTTTAAAGCAATGGAGTCTTTTTCTTTTTTGGATAACGAATCATCCAAAACAAATGAGATATTTTCCAGTACCGTTTTCCATGGAAGTAATCTGGGTTCCTGAAAAATATAGGAAATAATTTTGTCGTTAAATCCCATGAAGTTCCCCGAATCGGGTTGTGTAGTATTGCTAATCATGTTAAGAAGGGTAGTTTTTCCACATCCCGAAGGGCCTAAAATACAACTTATGGTATGTTCGCTGAAATCAATATCAAAATCCTTAAAAAGGATAATATCATCGAATGATTTGTATAGTTTTTTTATTTGTAAATTCATCATTATCTCCAAACAACAATTTTTCTTTCCACTCTTCTAAGCAACATTTCAAAAAAGGAACTAATCATAATGGCGATTATCGTCCAGGCAATTACCTCGTTAACCAGTAAATATGTTTGTGCGGTTTGCATGGCAGTGCCAATACCAAATTGAGGCTGGCTAAGTACTTCTCCTATGATTATGGCCCGCCAGCCAAAACCCATAGCACTTGATGCTCCGCTAAAAATAAAGGGGACAATGGCCGGCAAATAAACTTTTTGTATGATTTTATGATGTGGTACACGATATATATTGGCCATTTCTACCAAATCTCGATCTACATTTTTAATCCCGTCAATAACATTTGTACAAATGAAAGGAAACATCGTTAAAAAGGCGATAAAAATGGGAACCATATCTACCCTAAACCAGATTAATGCTAACAGAATAAACGATATTACTGGGGTTGAGCGTAGGGTAACTAATATAGGTTTTAAAAAAGCATGAAAAGAACGGTTACCCCCAGCTAAAATTCCTAAACCAATACCTAAAATAAACGATACAGCAAATCCTATTAGCCCTCTTAAAATGGTTAGCCCTACGGTAGAAATAAAATTCTCAGCAATAAAGAGCTTAAGGGTAGCAACTAAGGTCGATTCCGGTGGTGGTAAAATTAATTCCGACCCATAAGATAAGGAAACCAACTTCCAGATTCCAATAAGTAGCACTACCGATAGGGTAGTAATTAGCTTATTTTTAGTTAGTTTAATGTTCATGATGTGATATTATCGAGACGGAAAAATACAAATAAAAAATAAGAATTCCTTATTTTGAAAAAGAAGGCGTTTTGAAACAAACAGTTTTTTATTTTGTCAGATGTTCATTTATTTTTTGAAGTAAATATTCGGGCCTTACCGGTTTTGAGATATAATCATCACACCCAAATTCAAGCGCTATCGCCTCATCATCGGATAATGCATAGGCTGTAAAGGCAATGATAGGAATATTTCGGTTTAACGACCGTACATATTTTGTAGCTTCTAAGCCACCCATTTCGGGCATTCGGATATCCATTAAAATAATATCAATATCAGGATTTTGTTGGAAGATTTTTACCGCTTCTTCACCGTTTTCTGCATAAAAAATTTTGATATTGGTTTTTTTTAGTGCTTTTTCAAGGATAATATAATTGTGTAATTCATCATCTGCTATAAGAATACTTTTATCAGCCCAGTTATATTTTATCGATGAATTCATAGATTTTTTATTTTTTTATTTATACGCTTTTTTGGTATAAAAGGTTAAATTGAATATTAAAGTTAACTAAATTATTTGGATTTAACGGTAAATAAAATTTTTATCAGGGATTTTACCTCCAATAATGTCAGGATTCATCTTGTAAAATATTTTAAGGTAATTATTGATTTCATTTTCAATATTTTTTGCCTTTACAAATTTTAAATTGGAACGTGGAATGGATGATTTTGCCACATCAGTGTTGGGTAAGATGTTATATTTAACAATTAACTCTGCCGCTTTTTCAGGATTTTGATTTACCCACACCGACGATTGTTGATATTGAAGCATCAATTTTTTAATCTCCTGCTTTTGATTTTTAGCAAAATTGCCATTTACCAGTAAGGCTGTTTGTGCAATGGGTATTTCAGGAAATACTTTTTTCCACTCTTCATTCAGATCGAATATTGGTTTTACTTTATTGTTTTTCTCTTCTACTAAGCTTACTAATGGTTCCGAGATAACCCCCATTTTTGCCTGGCCGGATGCCACTGCATTGGCCAAATCAATATGGGTTGGGAATGAATAGTCTGCATGTATATCTTGTTCCGGATTTATTCCGTGTTGTAAAAGCAATTGTTTAAAAAGTACATCAGGAGTCATTCCTTTGGCCATCAAATAAATTCTTTTTCCTTTTAAATCACTCCAGCTTTTTATCGTTGTATCCTGACCGAATAAATATAAAGTTCCCCAAACGGGGATAGCTGCTAATTGATAGTTTACCCCTTTGTTATACAAAATAGCTCCCATGGTGGTGGGTAAAATAGCCAAATCAACAGCCTCTTCGAGCATTAATTTTCGTACCTGAATAGGCTCGTTATATATTGTAATTTCTATATTACTGTTTGGATTTTTTCTTACACTGTCAATCATCTTTACCATACCCATGGCCGAAGGGCCTTTTAATGTTGCTATACGTATTTTTTGTTGCTCCTCGTCTTGATTACAGCTAATCAGAAAAACTGAAATAAAAATGTAAAAGATATATTTTTTTAGCATATTGTTTAATTTTATAGCAAAGCTAATGAAATTCGGTTACATTATTTATATTTTACAGAACGCAACCAAAAGATAATTGCACACATCTTTAAATAAACAGTAAAAATATTAACTATGAGAATATTTGCCTGCATTTTAATATTACTACCTTTAACCATGTCATGTCAAAAAGATGAAGGAATGGATTTCCCAACAGAAGAGAAGGTAATAGAGCTTACAACCGAATCCAAAGCAATGGTATCGACTGATAATCAGTTTGGGATTGAACTTTTTAAGCGAATGATTGTCGAAGAGTCAGATAAAAACCTGATGATTTCACCTTTAAGTATTTCCCAGGCACTTTTAATGACCTATAATGGTTCTGCCGGCGAAACGAAAACAGCATTTGAAGAAACATTATTTCTGGACGATTTCACAACCGAAGAGATTAACCGGGCACAGAAAGAATTAGTAAAAGCATTATTAGAAGTTGATCCGGCAGTTACCATTAGTATCGCAAATTCCATCTGGTATCGACAGGGGTTACCTGTAAAACCGGAATTTATAAAAGTAAATCAGGAATTTTATGATGCCGAAGTAAGGGAAGCTGCTTTTGATCAATCAACCGTTGATTTGATTAATAGCTGGGTAGAAAATAAAACCAATGGTAAAATAGATCAGATTGTTGATGCAATTGATCCTACACTGGTAATGTTTTTAATCAATGCCATCTATTTTAACGGTAACTGGAAATATAAATTTGAAGCATCGAATACCATAAA
The DNA here is from genome assembly GCA_030156305.1 of Bacteroidales bacterium. Taxonomy (GTDB): domain Bacteria; phylum Bacteroidota; class Bacteroidia; order Bacteroidales; family UBA12077; genus UBA12077. The sequence goes on from JASGMZ010000009.1 coordinate 28,245, forward strand.
CAACGATTTTAATTTAAGCAATGGAAGTAAAGTGAATGTTCCGTTTATGAATCAGGAAGTTACTGCAAAACTCATGCTTCATGATGATTTTACAATCCTTGATTTACCATACGGAAGAGGAAATTTTAGTATGTTAATATTTTTGCCTGACGAAGATAAATCCATTGATGATGTGATGGCTGTATGGAATACAGAAAATTATAATGAGTGGTTGGGAAATTTTGAGGAGATGAATGTTGAAGTTAGTATTCCTAAATTTAAGTTTGGATATGAAAAATTACTGAATGGCCTTTTGCATTCAATGGGTCTGTCTGTCGCTTTTGACCCCGATAATGCCGATTTTTCAAATATCACAGAAGCAATGCAAATGTATATTGATTTTGTAAAGCATAAATCATTTATTGATGTTAATGAAAAAGGCACCGAAGCGGCAGCAGTAACATCTGTTGGTGTAGGAGTTACGAGTATCGGCCCGGACTATCCGAAATTTATTGCTAACCGCCCTTTTTTATTTGCCATTCGCGAAAAATATACCAACGCTATTTTGTTTTTAGGTAAGGTAGCTAACCCTGCAGAAGAGTAATTTAAAAAACTCAGATTAGCAGAATATATATTAATCAGGAACGCTAAGCGGCATTTGAAATGCAGCGTTATCTGTGCCTATTCAAAAGAAATAAAAAAGCCAGGCTATTAAGCCTGGATTTTATGTAAAATTTTTCTTTTGCTTTTCATGGCTTGTCGCACCGACAGCATGCCTGCCTGACGGCAGTCAG
>JASGMZ010000170.1 GCA_030156305.1 Bacteroidales bacterium
ATTTGCATAATTTTGGCTGCACTCGGCATAGCTCAAGCAAGCTTGGCTCTGCCCTCGTTGGCACAAAATTTTAGGAGCGATAGTGAACTAAAATTATACCATTGAACACATATCGGTATAAAACAAAAATTATCGCTCGGTTAATAAAAAATGATTCATTTTTTTAGGTTCATAGTAGTTAAATAAATCGTATGTGGGCCAATGATTAACTGTTGCAAGGCCTTTTATCATTGTTTTGTTGATTTGAACCGGGAATCGTGCACCATATTTAGGTGTTGTATTTATTACCAATACCCAACTTAACCCATTTTTTTCTCTTTTTAATAATACAGAGGTCCCTGAAAGGGTTCCCGTTCGCCACCATAGTCCGTTTTTATCTGTTCCTGTCCATCCAAAAGGACGTTTGTTTTTTGATGACTTTGTCATTTTGAGAATGGTTGAATCGGATAAAATATTTTTTTGAACAGAAAAACCATCAATAGCAACTAATAATTTCATAAGCTCAGAAGGAGAGGCTATCCAACCACCAGCTGCCCCTAAATTTTCTATATTATTTCCTCCATAATATTTGGGAACTTTTTCTCCTGTACCAAAACTTGATAGAACATTTTTTTCACCATTTAACCCATAATATTTTACCTCATTTTCATATTTTTCTTCAGGCAATGATTTTCCTAAATGCATATCATAAATACCCAAAGGGTTTAATATTTTTGAGCTCACATAATTTTCATAATCTGTTTCGGAAATTTTCTCAATTACCGAACCTAATACAGCATAACCAAAGTTTGAATATACAGCCTTTTTCCCAGGTGTGTAGTCAAGTGTACGATGATTAAGCACATATTTAATGATTTGATTGGTTGAAACAGGCAATTCCTCGTTCATTTCTTTTGCAATACGCAAATTCATGAACATTGGGTCACCGCCCTTATTTGTAAACCCTGAGGTATGACTTAAAAGATGTTCAATCGTAATCTGTTTAAATTTTTTATCTTTAATAGATAAAAATTCAGGGTTATTTAATATTCCGTTTTCTCCAAAAACTGTATCAGTTAAAGACAGTTTGCCCTCTTCAACCAGTTTCATTACAGCAACAGCTGTAATTAATTTTGAAACACTGGCAATTCGAAATAAATGTCTCGGTTCTACCTTTATTTCTTTTTCTTTGTCGGCATAGCCAAATCCTTTGGCATAAATTAATCTTTCCTCTTTAACTACGGCAACAGATGCGCCAATAATATTCCATTTTTGTAAAAAATCTTCAATTTGTTGATCAAATTCCTGCATCGATTCATAGGCCGATAATTCATTTTTTAAGCGAAAAGATATGGGCAATTTATCTTCTGATGGGAAAATTTTTTCATTGGGTGCTTTATCAGAAAAACTGATGGCTATTTCTCCCAAATAGATGATAACAAATACTAATAAATATTTAAAAACTTTTATTAATTTCATTTTATATAGTTTCTATAATAACTAAAGTCAATTTATACTAATTAATAATCTGAAAATCAATATTTTTAATAAGAAAAAACGGGAGCAAAAATATATAAATAATTTTAATTACAAATTATTATGATGCAAGTTTTGATAAATAGTAATATTTTGATGATGAGTTTATTAACAATTTTTTACTGAAAAATTGGGAAAGCATAAAAAACCACTGCTTTGCGTAAAACAGTGGTTGTTGATAACTTTTTTAGTTATTTGACTAAAATAACCTGTTTTTCAAAAGGTTTTAGAAAAAGATACCTACACTTGCAATAAATTGGTTATTACGAGAATCAAAATTGCGGGTTTCGCCGGCAATTTTTACTCCATCGCCTAACTTACTCAGGTTCCCTTCGTATTTTACATCAATGGTTACTTTTTTTAAAATATCTAAGCCTACACCTACCTGATATCCCCAGGTTGCCCCATTGAAATCTTCTTTTACATCCATGGCATCAAGCTCTGCAACATCACTCAACGCAGGATCTGAACTTAGCATAATAGTACCTACCGGGCCTGCCTGAAGACGCACTGGCCCAAATTTATAACCCAACATGACAGGAAAATCAATTTGTCTGAATTTTTGATCTTTAACTACTGACACAGGATCCTGATTATCATAAATTGTTGTTACTTCCACTTCTCCACTGGTAGAAGTAAAAAGCAGCTCGGGTTGTACATAAAAATTTACAATGGTTATTCGGGTAAATATTCCTCCCTGAAAGCCTACGTTTGCATTTTGTCCTTTTACTTTTAATGATTGAATATCAGCATTGTTTATGTCTTCAATCGCCTCATCGACGTTAATACTGGTTGATGTTAACCCTGCTTTTATCCCAAATTTAATTTGAGCCTGGGATACCATGAAGAATGGCAGGGTTAAAATTGCTATTAATACTAATTTTTTCATACTAATCTTTTTTAGGTTTAACTATTTTTTTGTATTCAAATATTATTTTAAAAGATAAACTATGGGTTTTATTTTATAATTCCTAAAATCCGCAAGTCTTTAACGATTTTCATAACGTATCACAAACCACCGCCAGGGTTTTTAACCGCTGGCGGGGTTATATTTTTTCCCAAACTACCACCAAGATTGTTAACCGCTGGTGGGGTTGTTGTTATTTTAATACTAATTTTTTCATACTCATTTTTTTAGGTTTAAACTCAATGTTTCAAAAACTATTCCAAAAAATAAGGTAAAAAATCCTGGAGAAAAAAATAGTAAAATAAAAAATAGATAAATAAAAAATGGAATACCAGATAGACTCCAATATTCCATTTCAACAATACGTTAAATATCTTTAATGTGCGTGTCCGTGCTCTGTTTCTTCTTTGGTTGCATCGCGTACCTCAAGAACCTTGCCGGTAAAACTTAAATCATCACCTGCGAGTGGATGGTTAAAGTCCATTTTTACAGCATCATCTTTAACTTCCATTACCACGCCATTAAATTTTTGTCCTTCGTTATTTTGCATCGGAATAACATTTCCTTCCTGCAATAACCCCTCTTCAATTTTTCCTTCGACTTCAAAAATATCTTTTGGGAGGTCTAAAACTGCCTCGTCAGTAGCTTTACCATAAGCATCATCACAAGCAATATCGAATTTAAACTCATCACCAGCTTTAAGCCCTTCTAAATTTTCTTCGAATTTAGGAAGCATTTGTCCTGCTCCGTATAAGAATACTAATGGTTTATCTTCTTTTACTGTCTCAACTTCTTTACCATCAACTTTTAACTGATAAGTTAATGAAACTACTTTTTCGTTTGAAATAACCATAAAATAAATATGTTTTTTGATTAATTAAAAAATTATTTGGTTGCAAAGAAAAAGTTTAATTGTCAGAATACCAAAAAAATATTGATTTATTGAATTTTAATTCATCCTGACAGTAAATATCATGAAAAAAATAATTCATAAAAAAAACAGCAGGCCTGTAAGCCGGGTTCTGTATCCATCCCAATAGCTATCGGGATGGATTTTCATCATTTATCTAAGCGGCCTACCCCCCGGCATCGGACGAGCAGCCCTTAATTGCCGGTATACATGGCCTTGCAACCCAACAGACAGGCAGCACCGGAAATCGCTTCCCGGCCTGGTGAGCTCTTACCTCACCTTCTCACCCTTATCCCGACGGCTAGCGTTGGGACGGTTATTTTCTTCCCTGAACTTATGCCCTCACGGACATCTCTCGTTTCGAGAGTTTGGCGCTCTGTGTTGCCCGGACTTTCCTCCCTGCTCCAAATATTGAAACAGAGCGATGAAACGACCTGCTGATTTGCAAAGTTAATGAAATTTACTTTGAATGCTATTTACTTTAGCATTACTAAAGTAGCACCATACCCATATTCTTTGAAAGAAGCATCCTGATATCGAAGTTTTGGATATTTTCGGTTTAATGTTTTTAAAATTTCGTGCTTTAATCGTCCGTTACCAACACCATGAATAAATACAATTCTTCTCGTTCCGGCCAGAATGGCTCCTTCAAGGGCCGTGGTAAACCGGCTCATCTGGATATCTAAAATTTCGGCGTTGGAAAGGTTGGAATAGTCATCTATCAGTTCCTGAATATGTAAATCAATCTCTTCAATTTCTTCATCCCTGCCTTTTTTACTTCTTTGATACACTTTTTTAGGCTCTTTGCGTTCTTTTTCTTTCTTTGCCTTTTCGATATCATCATCGGAAATATGATCGGCTAAATTTATTTCCTCTTTAGTAATTTCATAAATAAACGCTTTCTCGTGGAAAAAGTCATTTTCAGTAAAACTTTTTTCTTTATAAAATCGTGTAGGTTTAAAATTCCATGTTCTGTTTACCGGATTAAGCAAATAATAATTGCCTTTTCGGAAAAAAATAATTTGAAAATTGATTTCTTCGAAATCATTTAGCTCATCACGCTTAATATCAGCCAATTGTATTTTTGTATTATCTTCAAGGTTACCATAAGCCATCAGGCTTTGAAATTCGCCTTCGCTCCGGGAAATTGAATATAAAATCCTGAAATTGCTATCGTTAATTAAAAAGATTTTTAAATCGGAATTCAAAATATTATCCTTATTTTCAGGAACTACAGCCAAAAAAATGCTGGCGTTGCGGTCGGTATTTAATCCATCCTCGCCAATATCTTCTGTTTCCGTAATTTCTTCAGGTGGTTGGGATGAGTGAGATTCTACATTTACGTTTGCATTTTGTTCATCATCAAAAATATACTGCTCTTCAATTTTTAATAATTCGCTCATTAATACAGGTATTTCAAAACCATCATTATTATGGACAATCGCAATGTTTTTATCCTGAAAACGTACGATTACGCCCTCTCCCACATCATTTAAAAATTTTACCTTATCTCCTTTCTTAAAATTCATATTCAAATCTTTTAAATCTAATTTATTTATCATTTATATTGCTGGATACTAAACGCACAGGCTAGTTTTATCAGCTTTATTTTTTTGCCTAAATCACTTGCTAAAGCCATTCACAATCCCTCAGGCGAACCTTCATACACAATTTTAGTGCCCTTTTAGAATTTCATAATCTTAGCATGAAGATTTCGTTACAAAATTAGTTATTTTTGCGCCAGGAAAAAGGTATAAGATGAATATAAAAGCTGAAAATATAAAAATAAATCAATATACCTATAACCTGCCGGAGCAAAGAATAGCAAAGTATCCGCTGGAACAAAGGGATTTATCTAAATTATTGGTTTATACTAAAGGAAACATAGAGCACAATACTTTTTTGAATCTTGAACATTACATCCATGCGAATGATACCATGGTTTTTAATAACACCAAAGTAATTCAGGCAAGGTTAAAATTTTATAAAGAAACAGGTGCCAGGATTGAAATTTTTTGTTTAGAACCCGTAAATCCTTCGGATTATGTGCTGGCTTTTCAACAAAACCAGAAAGTAACCTGGAAATGTATTGTAGGTAATGCAAAAAAATGGAAAAATGATCTTTTAACGCAAAAATTTGTTATCTACAATACTGAAATTGAGTTAAATGCCCGAAAAATATCTCACGGAGGTAATACCCGTACCATTGAATTTACGTGGAATAATCCATCCTTCTGTTTTAGTGAAATCATCGATCATATTGGAGAAATGCCTATCCCGCCTTATCTAAACCGCGAATCGGAGAATATTGATAAAGATCGGTATCAAACCGTTTATTCAAAATCAAAAGGCTCGGTTGCGGCTCCAACTGCCGGATTACATTTTACCAATCGGGTATTTGGCCAGTTAAAAACAAAAAATGTAAATATTGAAGAAATTACGCTTCATGTGGGAGCCGGAACTTTTACACCTATAAAAACAGAAACAGTTAATAACCACGAAATGCATACCGAACATTTTGTGGTAAACAAATCAACTCTGCAACATTTATTAAATGCTAACGATATAACGGTAGTTGGAACAACTTCGGTACGTACGCTTGAAAGTATTTACTGGCTTGGTGTAAAATTACTGATGTCCGGAATGCTCGAATTAAAGATTGATCAGTGGGAAGTGTATCAGTTACCTAAAAATGTTTCCCGGCAGGAAGCCGTTGAAGTCTTAATAAATTATATGCAAAACAACCACTTAGAAACATTACATGCCTCTACTCAAATCATGATTGTTCCGGGATACACATTTAAAATGACAGATGTTTTAATTACCAATTTTCACCAACCCAAAAGCACCCTTTTATTGCTTATCGCTGCATTTATTGGTGATGACTGGAAAAAGGTTTACGATTATGCCTTAGAAAATGATTTCCGGTTTTTAAGTTATGGAGACAGTTCAATTTTAATTCCATAGCTAACTTACGAATAAAGCTAAATGGCAATAAATATAATATGATTCTCAAGTAGTTTCATCTTACCGGATAAATAGAATTACACCTTTTTGTTCTACCTTTGTCGGGATAATTGATGTTAGATAATAAAACAACATATAAACCCAATGATTGGTTACCCACAACCAAAAAAGAAGTGGCC
>JASGMZ010000171.1 GCA_030156305.1 Bacteroidales bacterium
TTCCATAATTAACTCAACAGTGTCAAGTGAATCAGCACCTAAATCGTTTGTGAAACTAGCCTCAGGTGTAACTTCGTTTTCATCAACTCCTAACTTATCTACAATAATCGCTTTTACTCTTGATGCAATATCAGACATAACTTTAAGTTTTAATTAATAATTAAGTTTAATTTTAACAGTGCAAAGAAATATAATTAACTATGATAAATCAAAAATATTTCTCTGTTTTTTGATGCAAAAATAATCTTTTTTAATTTTTTAAAACCATTTTTGCATTAATTTTTAATTTTTTTAAGAACAATAAATAAGCATTACTTGACATAAAACACACATTATGAATAAAATAGCCATATTCGCATCGGGTGCTGGTACCAATGCTGAAAACCTAATCCATTATTTCAAAGAAAATAAAAAAATTGAAATTTCGTACATTTTTTCGAACAATAAAAATGCTTATGTTATTCAAAGAGCTAAAAACCATAATATTAAACACTACATTTTTTCTCGAACAGAATTTTATAACACGACAAACATTCTCCAAATTTTACAGAAAAATAACATTGATTTCATCATCTTAGCTGGTTTTTTATGGTTGATACCCGATTATTTAATTAAAAATTACCCTAACAGAATAATTAATATTCACCCTGCATTACTTCCTAAATATGGCGGAAAAGGTATGTATGGCATGAATGTTCATAAAGCGGTACTTGAAAATAATGAAAAAGAAACCGGGATAACCATCCATTATGTAAATAATGAATATGATAAAGGAGATATTATTTCCCAGGCAAAATGTCCGGTAAATAAGGATGATACAGCTGAAACAATTGCAAAGAAAGTGCACACACTGGAATACAAGTACTTTCCTAAAATTGTTGAAAAAATTATTTCCGGCTTATAAATCATCATGTTTTAAACAAGTGTTTAAATTAATTTCTTAAAATATATATTGGATTAACCCTGTTCTAACTTATAGGTTCAAAGCGGAACTTTGGAAAAGATTAGTCAAAATTAACAAGCGGTTAATATCAACCTGTAGCTTTTCCTTGCTAAAAAAATAATACTGATTAATTAATAGATAATAGCTCTTGATTTAAGGTGTCGATGGTAGCGCTAAATTTTTGTAGATATTCTTCTTTAACCGGTTCTACAGGTGGAGCTTCAATGGTTAATGGATTTATTAGGTAACCATTTTTCCATACTCTAAAATCGAGATGGGGCCCGGTTGCATAGCCGGTACTGCCAACATAACCAATTATCTGTCCCTGGCTCACCCGCTGACCTTTTTTAATTCCTTTTGGATATCTTGACAGATGATTATATCCAGAGGTATATACACTATTATGCCTTATTTTAATATAATAACCGGCAGATTTTGTGTATCCTTTTTGTATTACAGTTCCATCTCCTATACTATAAATCGGAGTGCCAGCGGGAGCTGCATAATCAACTCCTCTATGAGGCCTGTAAATTTTAAGAATAGGATGAAAACGGCTATTTGAATAACCTGAGCTAATTCTTGAAAAGCGTAAGGGTGCTTTTAAGAATTGGCGGCGTAAACTTTTTCCGGTTTCATCAAAATAGCTAATTTGTCCATCCTGTTCAAATGCATAAGCCAATAATTCTTCACCCTTATGTGTGAAACTAACGGCATAAATCTGGCCAATTCCAATAGGAATACTATCCACATACTGCTCGTCATAAAGCACATTAAACTGGTCGCCCTTTTCTAATCCAAAAAAATCAATCGTCCAGGCATATATTTCTGACAAGCGGATAGCCATCATCGGATCAATATTATTTTCGATCATCGTACTCCATAAGGATGATGATATTATTCCTGAGCTGGTTTTTTGAACATTAATAATATCTTTAGTACCCTTAAAAGCTGTGGGTTCTTTATTAAAATCGATTTTTAAATATTCGGTCGGGCTATGTTGGTACACAAAATATTTTAAGGTGCTGGAAGTATCTTTTGAATAATAAAGTCGAAATTGATTTCCTGCTTTAATCCTCCGAATATCAAAAGCATTTGCAGCACTTTTTATCGCTTTGTTAATTTCATCGTATTCCAGCTCTGCCTCGGTTAACAATCGTGCCAGATTATAATTTCTTTTAATTCTTCCTTGTTCAATTCGAAAAGAATCAATGGTAATTCCATATTCTTTTTGGATATCGGTATAAATAATATTTTGATCAACACCAACGGCATAGATATTGGTATTACTACTTATAATACTACTTTCGGTAGGTTTAAAAATAGTCAGCATTATAATTATAAAAATTCCAAATCCTGCGATTGATATTTTTTTAACAGCCATATAATTAAGTATTTGCAGGAAAATTAAAAAATAAATTATTAAATATCAAACTATTAAGCCTTAATCTGATCAAAGCCTAATCCATAAACCCCCATCACATTATTAACAGAAATAAAAGCATCAGGATCGATTTCTTTTATCATACGTAATACATTATAAGATTCTTGTTTTTTTACTAATACGAGTAATACTTTTGATTGCTTTTTGGTATACCAACCTTGCCCATCGAGTAAAGTAATTCCCCGATTCATCTCTGTGGATATGCGCTCTGCAATTTTTTCATGCTCTTTGGAAAAAATAAACATTTGAACGGTCCGTTTAGCTCCTGTCAATACCATATCAATTACGTATGCTGTTACAGCCATAGTAACATATCCATAAACCATTTTCTCCAAAGAATGAAAAATCAAAAAGGAGGATGAAATGATCAAAACATCAGCATAAAGGATTACTTTACCCGGACTGATGTTTCGATATTTATTAATCATCATGGCAATAATATCGGTTCCGCCAGTACTTCCGCCCTGGCTAAAAACAATTCCAATACCAGCACCGGCTAAAATACCGCCAATAACAGTCGACATAAAATTTTCATTAACGATGGGCTCTTTAATGATTCCTTGCAGAACTGAAAGAAAAATCGTTAGCGTTACGGTAGCAAAAATAGTTTTTATCCCAAATCCTCTGCCTAATACTTTTATACTGGCTAATATCAATATCGCATTAATAGCTAAATACGAAACACCAATCGGAAATCCGGAAGCATAAAAAATAAGGGTAGCCACACCAGTAATTCCCCCGCCGGTAATTTCTGCCGGGATTAAAAAGGCAGTCCATCCTAATGCATTAATAAAAAGGCCAATAGTAATAATTGCATAGGTCTTAATATTTAATAATACTTTTTTATTCATCGTTTACAAGGTATAAAAACTAAATTACAATATTAATAATCTTTTTAGGTACAAAAATTACCTTTTTGGGTGATTTCGCATCTAACCATTTTTGAGCCTGCTCATGCTTCAACACAATTTCCTGGGCTTCTTTGGCATTAATATCAACGGGCAACTTTATCTTAAAACGCATTTTGCCGTTAAAAGATACAGGATATTCTACAAAACTTTCGATTAAGTACTTTTCTTTGAATTTCGGGAAATCTGCATAAGCAATACTATCTTTATTTCCCGCGAGACTCCACAACTCTTCAGTAATATGAGGAGCAAATGGGGATAATAAAATTAATAATGGTTCTAAAATCTGTCGTTTATTACATTTTAGATCGGTAAGTTCATTCACACAAATCATAAATGCACTAACCGAGGTATTAAATGAAAATCGTTCAATATCCTCCTGTACTTTTTTAATGGTTTTGTGCAATATTTTCAGCTCATCTTCAGAAGCTTCAGCATCAGAGACATTAAAATTATTCTCTTCATCAAAAAACAACCGCCAGAATTTACGCAAGAATTTATGTACACCGTCAATACCGTTAGTATCCCAGGGTTTTGACATTTCCAGCGGCCCTAAAAACATTTCGTACATTCGAAGGGTATCGGCACCGTACTGCTCGATTACATCATCGGGATTAACCACATTATATAATGATTTTGACATTTTCTCCACGGCATAACCACAAATATATTTTCCACCTGCCTTGCCGTCATGCAGGTCTTCTAAAACAAACTCAGCATTTTTATATTCAGGATTCCAGTTTTTAAAGGCTTCAATATCTAAAATATCATTATCAACAATATTCACATCAACATGAATAGGTGTTACATCGTAATTCTTCCTTAAATTATAAGATACAAATTTATTGGAACCTTTTATGCGGTATACAAAGTTTGACCGTCCCTGAATCATTCCCTGGTTGATCAGTTTTTTAAAAGGTTCATCTTTACATACCCATCCAATATCGTATAAAAACTTATTCCAGTATCTTGAATAAATCAGATGCCCTGTGGCATGTTCAGTTCCTCCAATATACAAGTCCACATCCTGCCAGTATTCATTGGCTTCTTTAGAAACCAAAGCATTGTCATTTTTCGGGTCCATATACCTCAAATAATACGCCGATGATCCTGCGAACCCGGGCATTGTGCTATACTCAAAATGATATCCATCGGGAGTTTCCCAATTTTTAGCTCGTGCTAATGGTGGTTCTCCTTCTTCTGTGGGCAGATATGCATCCACCTCGGGCAATTCCAGAGGCAATTTATCTTTATCTAAAGGATATGGGATACCTTCTTTAAAATAAATCGGGAAAGGTTCTCCCCAATATCGCTGACGGCTAAAAATGGCATCGCGTAAACGATAATTAATTTTTCTTTTGCCTATTCTATTGTCTTCAAGGTGCTGAATGGTTTTTTCTATGGCATCAGAAACCTCTAATCCATTAATAAAACCGGAATTTATAATTTTCCCTTCTTTGGCATCGTATGAATCATCCCAGGTTTTAGGATCGGAAGGCTTTTCACCTTTTTTTACCACAACCTGAATAATATCTAATCCAAAGTGGCGTGCAAATTTAAAGTCCCTGCTGTCGTGCCCCGGCACGGCCATAATAGCCCCGGTACCATATCCCATCAACACATAATCGCTAATATATATTGGAATTTCCTGGTTAGTTAATGGATTTATGGCATATCCTCCGGTAAACTGCCCGCTCACCGTTTTTGCATCGGCCAACCGCTCGCGTTCGGAACGTTTTTTCGTGTCTTCAATATATTGTTTTACATCCTTTTCATATTCGGGTGTTGTAACTTGTTGTACTAAATCACTCTCGGGAGCCAGCACCATAAAAGTAACTCCCCAACTTGTGTCGGGGCGTGTGGTAAATACGGTAATGACCGAATCGCTATCCTTAATTGTAAAATCAATTTCAGCCCCTTCGGAGCGGCCAATCCAGTTTCGTTGAATCTCTTTTAACGAATCTGGCCATTCCAGTTTGTCCAAATCATTTAACAATCGTTCGGCATAGGCAGAAATGCGCAGCGACCATTGTTTCATTTTTTTCTGAACCACAGGATGTCCTCCGCGAACAGAGAACCCTTCTTTTACCTCATCGTTAGCTAAAACCGTACCGAGTGCCGGACACCAGTTGACCATGGTGTCGGCAAGGTATGCCAAGCGATAATTAAGTAAAATAGTTTGTTGCTCTTTTTCAGACATGCTGTTCCACTGATCAGCAGTAAAAACATCATCCTGACCGGTGGCTGCATCAATATTTTTATTTCCTTCCTGAGCAAAAATATCTACCAATCTCTCAATGGGTTCTGCCTTTTGGGTTTTGTTATTAAACCAATGTTCGAACATTTCAATAAATACCCATTGGGTCCATTTGTAATAATCGGGGTCGCATGTTCGAATTTCCCGATTCCAGTCGTACGAAAAACCAATTTTTACCAATTGTTCTTTATAACGCTTAATATTTTTATCGGTGGTAATAGCCGGATGTTGTCCGGTTTGAATGGCATATTGTTCAGCTGGGAGGCCAAAAGCATCATATCCCATTGGATGAAGCACATTAAATCCATTTAACCGTTTATAACGAGCATAAATATCCGATGCAATATATCCTAACGGGTGTCCTACATGCAAGCCTGCCCCAGAAGGGTAGGGAAACATATCAAGCACATAATATTTAGGTTTGTTCTGATCTATTTCGCAATGAAAGGTTTTATCTTTTTCCCAAAATTTTTGCCATTTTTCTTCCAATGCCCTGAAATTATAATCCATAATGCGTTCGTTGAAAAGATTTATTATTCAACCTGCGAAATTAGAAAAACTTTATCAATTATTAGCCATGAGAGATTAGGAAATAAAAAATCCTTTTAAATAGAATGTTCTTCATAAAAAATATTTCTATTCATAAATTATTTATAAATTTGCAGTCGCAATGGCTCAGTAGTTTAATGGATAGAACATCAGGTTTCGGCCCTGAGGGTTGGGGGTTCGAGTCCTCCCTGAGTCACAAAAAAACAAGCACAATATTTATTTCGTGCTTGTTTTTTTATACCAATGAGAAAACAGTTGATTATATAAATTATCAATAAGGTGTTCCTTGTTGCAATCGTTGATTTTTAAATGCTTCCATGTACCATTCAAATTCATCCAAAAAACGTTGTGCCGAAGG
>JASGMZ010000172.1 GCA_030156305.1 Bacteroidales bacterium
GGCAGGAAATGAAGCAATCTCTTGATATTAAAACAGATTGCTTCGTCGTTCCTCCTCGCAATGACATGGTAAAAAGTTCAGTTTATAACCATTTGTAGTTTAGCAGCAATTTATTGCAGAAATCAGCGGATGACTTGTCTGCAAATAACAACGAATATATATGACAGCAGGGAATTTGATTCTATAGTCATCCGCTGATTATGCTAAAACAAAAATACCAGTGATTTGAATTACCCGCCAAGCCGCTTTGAGCGGCTAGGCGGATTAATCCTCTACTTTCCGCAGCAGAAAAGGTTGTTGCAGGGAAATGATGTCAATTATTTAGCACACAAGAATATGCGCTGTACTTTTGTTATATACTGTGAGCGGGCATAATCTGAGCTTTTATTTCTTAATCGTCATTGCGAATGCCGTGCCTGCCGGCAGGCAGGAAATGAAGCAATCTCTTGATATTAAAACAGATTGCTTCGTCATTCCTCCTCGCAATGACATGGTAAAAAGTTCAGTTTATAACCATTTGTAGTATATAGTGGCTATAAGAAAACGTCAATAACTGCGTTACGCTCGCATTGGCAACCAGTCATTTACGTCAGTAAACTCCTGGCTGCCAATTCTTCGCAAGCACTAGGTAGGTTGTCAGTAAACCACCAACATCACGAAGCGTTCTCATTAACGTAGTGAGTAAACCCCCGTATGGCTTGCAAAATAATGTTAACCGTTGTACATGATTTTAATACTTTCTAAGATTTTCTAAGATATTTTTCAAAGTGTCAACCTGAAACATTAAAACATTCCCTTGAATATCTTCGCCAAAAATGTCATTTATATTTTCTCTTGAAGCTTGATTAAAACCAAAAACACAAACATATTTTGATTCATAATCAAAACCTGCTTGTTTTAATTCTGATTCTGTCATTTTTGTAATTCTACTGTCAATAAAGAAAGGAATATATTCTTCATTTTGAATAAAACACATTTTTTCAAGTGCATATTGTAATGGATCTTCCTTAAATGAGGTTTTTGTGTATCCACAAGAAGGAATCTTTATTATTCTATTTTTAACATTATCAAAGCTTTGAACCTGTCCTTTGGGTTGATTATAACTTACATAAAATATTCCTGTATAATCAACAGGCAGGACAAATTTGTCAGTTTGTAAATTAATTAAAGTATCAGGAAGTGATTTAACCTTATTTCTTCGGGTTAGTAATATAATTTCATCAATGTGATTCTTTAATGGCCCATATTTGCTTTTGTAAGTATATAAAACTAAAGTATCATTATAATAGGTATATATATAATCAATGAAAAGATTGTTTTCAAAAAATACTCTTATCGTATCATTATGAACAAAAGAATAGGTTCCTTCGATTAATAACTTATTTCCAACTTGCAATTGAAAAATATTTTCTCTGGAAAAAGTAAACTTGCTTAAATCATAATAATACCATTCACCTAAAATTTTACTTTCATTTTCAGATTGAGAAAAACAATTCAAACCGAATAAAGCAAAGAAAATAACCAAATATAAACGCCTCATTTTCAAATAAAAATGTATTACTGCTAATTAAATTTTTCTAATACCTATTTGTACCAAAAGCCCAATTTAAATCTTAAAATTAGTAAATATATGTTAAAAATATCGCTTCCTTAAATCTTTGCTCCTGCCTATGTAAAGTGTAGTTTTTTCATCTCTTAAATTTTTTTTAATTAAAAACTCTAATTTAGAAAAAACTCGTTTTACACACTTTTTGGGAACAGTATCTCGGATGTAGTTCTTTAGTGTTTTATTATGCATCAATTGAGTTCTTTACTAAAAAAAATATTTTGTTAAAAAATCACAAAAATCCCGCATGTAGGCTGATCCATAGTTATAAGTTACAGCCCTTTTAAGGTTCAATTCCTAATATTAGAAGCGGAACAGGAGGATTATTTCTTCCATGCCTTAAAACATTATAAACTTCTCCTTCATAATATGCTACCCCACTTGACATTTGACATTGCATTTTCTTTGTTGGTAAGACTTCAACCCCTAAATTTATTACACCACCAGAATAAAACAATAAATGTTTTACAAATAAGTCAAAAGCTACAAAAGCATATTTGCCAAACTGAACTTCAATAGCTATTTGGTCTTTTACAAAGTCAGTTTGTTTATAAGATTTTATTGGTTCCTTAATTCCTTTTTTGATTAAAAATTCCTTTTGTTCTTTATATGGGAGATTTACTATTTGCTCCAAGTATTTCTGATTTGTAGTAATATAATATTGATATCTGCCTTCATTCCAGTCCAATTTGTTAAAAGATTCTGTAAATGCTTTATTTAAATCTACAGGACTATACAGCAATCGGCCTTTCATAGTTTTTTCTTTACTTTCTTTGGTCAAAAATTTGCTTGCATCAATACTCCCAATTACTTTTTTAATTTCAGTATAAAGTTTTTTATGATGAACAAGTAAATATTCTTCTCCATTTAGGTGCGAATATTTTTGAGAAATTTTCATATTATTTCGTAAAATTTAGTTTATATCCATTAATTTTATCCCATTCTTTTGGAACCTGAGCAAGTTTATCTGTTGATTTTGGTTGATGAATTGGCTTATTTATTGGCCTCTTTTTTAAATTTCCTTCTTTTAGGTCTTTTATTCTTTGTTTAGCAATTTCAATATATTTTTGTTCTTTTTCAATTGCAACTGTATTTCTATTATTTATAATTGATGCAAGTAGGGTAGAACCAACTCCTGCATAAGGATCCAGTATCCAACTGTCCTTATTTGTTAAAGCTAAAATACAACGCTCAACTAACTCAATGGGATATTGACATGGATGTTCTGTTTTCTCGGGATGATTTGATTTAACATTCGGAATATTCCATAACTCCTGTTCCCAATCTCTTATAACTATTTCCCAAATGTCAGTAGGATTTTTTCCTTTTGGATTACCAGATAATTTACCTTTATTAGGGCCTTTAAAATGTTTTTTACCAGGATATTTTGAAGGAATTCTTACATCGTCAAGGTTGAAAATATAATCATCTGACTTTGTAAACCATAAAATTGTCTCATACCTACCAGAAAATCTTTTTGAAGCATGTAATCCATGGCCAAAATGCCAAACAATTCTATTTCGTAGTTTTAATCCGTATTTTTTAAAAATTTGATAATAAAAAATATCAAGAGGAAATATTTCTCCTTTTTCTACATAATTTCCTACTTGCCAACAAATACTGCCTTTTTTTGATAAAACCCGAATTAATTGCTTTATTACTTCTTCTTGAGTTTCAAGATACTTTTCTATAGATACCTTGGTTTCATATTCTTTTCCAATATTATATGGAGGTGAAGTGATTATAAGGTCAAACTTATTATCTTCAATAGTTTTAAGATGAGCAAGAGTATCTCCTTGAACTATTTTATATTCTGACTGATACAATTCCTTAATAAACTCTTCTATTGGCTCTTCAACTTTCACACGAATATATTTTAGTTAATTAATTGGCCTTGTGGAACATCCATGTTATATTCATTCCTTTTTTGTGAACTTCAGTGCATGGATGTTTCATCTGTTAATATTTTAGATCAAAAATACAAAAATGATAACTATAAAAATATATCAAGCAAAGACTCTTTTTCAAGTTTTTATAAACAATCCGGTTTCCTGTGGTAAAAAGGGCTACTACATAAAACTATATTGTATAATTATACCTTTGGCTCAAAAGCCCAATTTAAATCTTAAAATTAGTAAATATTTGCTAAAAAATACTGCTTCTTTAAATCCCCTTTCTTAATTGTTTCTTTTCCGACTGCACTTTTTTCTCTTTCAATCTTTTTTCTTTGGAAGCGCGGGTAGGTTTGGTTTTTTTACGCTTTTTAGGTTTTTTCAGTGCTTGCTCAAGTAAATCAAAAAACAGTTCAATTGCCTTATTTTTATTTCTCAATTGAGTACGCTCTGTATCAGAAGTAATGATCAAAATGCCTTCGTTGGAAATTCTGTTTTTTAACTTTTTAAAAATCCTGGCTTTTTCATCCCCGGTTAAAAATTCAGAATGAGCGATATCAAATCGTAGTTCAACTTTAGTGGAGACTTTATTCACATTTTGCCCTCCACTCCCACTGCTACGAACGGCTTTAAAAACTAATTCATTAGGAATTAAATCTCTAAGAATCATTAAACAATAATAAAAAATTTATGTTTTATTAACAAATAAAATCCAAACATCAATTAAAAATATAATTTTGCAAAAAAAATATTCTTTTTAAATAATTAATTTTATTGAAAGGTAGATGAAAGAAAAAAATGAAAGAAAAATTTATTATGATAATCCTCTTTGTCCTTGTATTTATCCTTGTTGTTGATTTATACTCATTCAAAGGCATAAAACTTCTTGTATCCGGAATTGAGAATAATATTATAAAATATGGAATCTATATTTTTTACTGGCTTATTCCCCTTTTGTTATTGTTCTTTTTAGTTTATTTCAGAGCTTTAGCCCCTTATGAAAGAGATCCGGCAATATTCAAAAACTTTTCCCTCCTTGGCGGATTTTTTATTCTTTTCTATGTCCCCAAGCTGGTATTTATTATTTTTCATCTTGCCGATGATATTATGCATATCGGTAAATTATTGGTACATAAAATTTCCTCTTATGGCAATATTCCTGTTTCGGGGGATGTACCAGCAATATCGAGAGCAAAATTTTTAACCCAGATAGGCATTATTACAGCAGCGATTCCTTTTGCCTCTATTTTATATGGAATGGCTAAAGGGCGTTTTAATTTCAGAATTTCTCATGAAAAGTTATCCTTTAAAAACCTACCCGCATCTTTTGATGGTTTTAAAATTATTCAGATATCTGATATCCATATTGGAAGTTTTTATGGCCATGAGGGGCAGGTAAAAAAAGCTGTAGAACTTATTAATGAACAAAATCCTGATATGATATTATTTACCGGTGACCTGGTAAATAATTTTGCAGAGGAGCTAAACGGCTGGGTTTCCATATTAAAAAAAATGCACGCTAAGTACGGAATGTATTCAATCCTGGGAAATCATGATTATGGTGATTATTATGACTGGAAAGATGAAGATGAGAAGATGAATAATCTGGAACGCATAAAACAAGCACACCGGGATATTGGGTTTAAACTACTTTTAAATGAAAGCAGCGAAATAGAAGTAAACCAGGAAAAATTTACTTTAATTGGAATTGAAAATTGGGGGTTGCCTCCTTTTCCACAATATGGTGATTTAAAATTGGCCATGAATGGAGTAGAAAAATCCGGTTTCAAACTATTAATGTCGCATGACCCATCGCATTGGGATGCCGAAGTGATTAAAGATACAACGATTGATTTAACGCTTTCGGGGCATACCCATGGAATGCAATTTGGAATTAATATTGGTAACAAACAGTGGAGTCCCGTTAAATATAAATATCCACGATGGGCAGGTTTGTACCGGGAAAATAATCAATATTTATATGTTAACCGTGGTTTTGGATATCTCGGTTTCCCCGGACGTGTAGGTATGCCTCCGGAGATTACGGTTATTGAGTTAAAAAGTGCCTGACAATTTATTAACAAGGGCTATAACATAAATGCTACAGCCCTTGTTTTATATAGCTTTTAGTGTTAATTTACTACCAGTTACTATAATAATTTTCTAATGAAGTTAAAAAAGCATTAACATCTGCAATAAAGCTACTAAAATAAGGTTGTGCCGACTCTGTTGAACCATCTGAATAAACAAAAACAATATCTATTGTTTGTGTATTTTCAATTATCGCTAATTCAATATCAGCAGCTTTAACACCATCAACACTTACATTTGCATCAAATTCCTGATTTAATGCTGCTATTAACTCTTCAGGTGTATTATATGGATAAGGTTCCTCTTCCATACCCTCCAATATTTCTTCGATAGTTTTAGCATTAATGCTTACATTAAATCTAACATTTAGAAACTGAAGATACCCATTTATTGTTAATGGTGTGTCGTCCATCTCAGGCACTTCAAAAAAGGCAGAAAGTCCAGTTGAAAATAGTTGACTGTTATCAAAAATAATTGAAGCACCTACACTAGCATTATTCCCAGAATGGCTAAAATCAACAGTAAACTCAAATGGTGTTAAATAAACACTTACATCCATGCTGGTTGGTTCTCCAGCAGTTTCACCGCTTGTAATCCAATTGGCATTCATTGAAATATCAACCACCTTAATATCATTTACATATATATCAGCTACAATATTAGTTGGCTGATACCATGTGTAGGTACCATAATCATCTGTTTCGGTAATTTCAACATCTTCATAAGTGTGAATGGTTAGTGTGGCATTATTTGTCTGGCTACCTTCTGTTGGATATTCGATAATAATTTTATCCGGAGGAGTATTGCTTTGAATATCCCAATTTTCATCTGTTGCATTCCAGGTATAAGTTCCTACCCAGTCATTAAAATCAAAACTGTTTTCTGCAATAGCTTTTTCGTTTGATTTTAATTCCATGTAATTGGCAGGAAGCAAATACTTTTGAATATTTTTGAAAACCTCTGAATTTGAATAGTCAGATGATTTACCAACAGCAAAAGGGTTTGGCTTTGTCATTAAAGCATTTAAAGCAGCCATTCCGTCAGAGTTTTCCATCTCGTTCATGTACGTTGACATGTCTGTACTTACTTGATCTATCTCTGTTTTTGCCTCATCGGGTGATAAAGTCTCATCATCATCATCGCTACAGGCAAAAAATAATACGGATGCCATCATAAGCATCATGGTTAGAATTTTTTTCATGTTCTTCATAATTTATCTCGTTTTGGTTAGTAATTATTTAATTGTAAGATGTTAAAAATTAACAAAAAGTTGCATTTAGTAAATATTTAATCCTTTTACGTTATACAAACGTAATTTGTTTATTTATTGACAACTTTTATGCCAAAAAAA
>JASGMZ010000173.1 GCA_030156305.1 Bacteroidales bacterium
GTCGGTATCAAACTCAAGGCAAACTTTGTTATTTCGTTTTAGGATATCAATTTTTTTTCCTTCTTTGGCACAATGCAGCCAGATGGTTTGGTCTTCGTAGCCAAAATTCATCGCTAAAACATAGGGGTTGTCTCCATCAACCATACCCACTCGGCAAACTTTACACTTTTTTATAACGGCCTCAAGTTCATCCATTCCTACAATGTCCTGAATTGCTTTATCTCTTTTTACCATAATTACTGTATTTTAAATTACTTCGAGAAATAAAGATAAAAGAAAAATCGTTTTTAATCACCATCAACGTTTAAAAATTATAGTAAAAGCAGAATTTTTAATCTTCCAGGTTTGTTTTACGTTCAATAAATTGTTTTGTAACTTTCGGCTAAATCTAAAAAAAAGTTGATATGAAAACCACCTTTGGGCCACAGCGGATTTTATTTCCGTTACCCACTACATTGGTAGTAACCGGAACGATGGAAAATGCAAACATTGTAACAATTGCATGGGTTACCCTGCTTACAAGCAAACCGCCAACATTAGGAATTTCTGTAGGACTAAAAGGATTTTCAGGAGAAGCCATTCAAAAAAACAAGAATTTTACCGTAAATATTGCTACGGCAGATATTATGGTAGAAAGTGATTTTTGTGGTATTACCTCGGGTAAAGATATCGATAAGTTTGAGAAAACAGGCTTAACGAAAATGCCTTCAAAAATTATTCAGTCGCCGATAATAACAGAATGCCCGCTTAATATTGAATGTAAACTTGTAGATTCCAGTATTGTGGGTGCAACCAATCATTTTGTCGGCGAAATTGTTCAAACCCATATCGATACCGATAAATTAAAGGATAAGGATAATCCGGGCTCCATTGATATTGATGCCTTTAATCCGCTGGTTTATTTTTCAGGGGTGAGAGAATACCGGACAGTAGGAGAAAAAATTGGCGATGCATACCGTATTGGTAAAAAGCTATCTTAAAGCTATAACTGTTCGTATGCGTACAAAGTATGTTCAGAAAAGAACATCTTTTTTTATTTATAGATTTTTACAATTTAACACAATGCTTTAATTAATAATTTCTTATAATCTAGGGCATATTATTTGATAGATACATTGAGGGAAACTATATTTTTATCCAAAAACAACATTTAGAAATAATTCACGTCTTTGCTTTGACTTTTATGATTTAATTAACTATTTATGAAAAAAAATATCATTATTTTAATTATCACATTATTTTTATCTCCTACTGTGCCTTTTGCTCAAAACGAAAATATTGAGAAGAAAATTTACCATACCAAAAGGATAACCGGTGAAGCTCCAAACATTGACGGATTAATTAATGATAGTGCATGGGATCTGGTTGAATGGACGGGAGATTTTACACAACGACAACCTAACGATGGTGCAGAACCATCGCAAGAAACAGCTTTTAAAATTGTTTATGATGATAATAACCTTTATGTTTTAATAAGGGCTTTTGATACCGAGCCGGAAAAAATAGTTGAGCGCATGTCACGTCGCGATGGTTTTGATGGCGACTGGGTAGAAATAAATATAGACAGTTATTTCGACAAACAAACGGCATTCTCATTCACAGCGTCAGTCTCCGGAGTAAAAAGCGACGAAGCCATTACTAACAATGGCGATCATTGGGATAGAACCTGGGATCCAATTTGGTATTTAAAAACAAGTATCGACAGTTTAGGGTGGGTAGCGGAAATGAAAATTCCTTATACTCAACTACGGTTTAGTAATAATAAAGAATTACAGGTATGGGGTTTGCAGGTAAACAGGCGCTTTTTCAGAAATGAAGAACGTTCCAACTGGCAATATATTCCGCAAGATGCATCAGGGTGGGTACATAATTTTGGTGAACTCCATGGGATTAAAGGCATTAAACCCAAACGTCAGGTAGAAATTTCGCCATATATTTTAACTAAATTGGAAACTTATAGCGAAGATGAAAATAATCCTTTTTCTAAAGGAAGAGAATTGGGTTATGGTATTGGATTAGATGGAAAAATTGGAATAACCAACGATTTTACATTAGATTTTACGATAAATCCGGATTTTGGACAGGTAGAAGCGGACCCGTCCGTGGTAAATCTTTCGGCTTTTGAAACTTATTTTGAAGAAAAAAGGCCTTTTTTTATCGAAGGCCGTAATATTACAAATTTCCAGCTTTCCGATGGAGGAAACTCGTTTGCACTTGATAACCTTTTTTATTCCAGAAGGATAGGACGGGCACCACAATATTATCCAGATGTGGATAGTGATAATAATGAATATGCGGATGTGCCGGAAAACACAAAAATACTGGGAGCATTAAAAGTTACCGGAAAAACCAAAGACGGACTTTCTATAGGAATAATAGAAAGTATTACGGCAGAAGAAAATGCCGAAGTTTCGCGACAAGGAGTAAAGTCAACAGAAACAGTGGAGCCCTTAACCAATTATTTTATCGGGCGTGTACAAAAAGACTATAACAATAATAATTCAATTGTTGGGGGTATGTTTACATCCACCAATCGTTTTATTGATGCCAAAGATGAGCATCTTAATTATTTAAACTCCGAGGCATATACAGGAGGTATTGATTATACCCAATACTGGAAAGACAAAACATATTATTTGAAACTAAAATATGCAATGAGCCATATCAAAGGCGATTCTACTGCAATGATATACCAACAGGAATCTTCACGTCGTTATTTTCAACGCCCCGATAATGACTATAATACTTTCGATTCTTCATTAACATCTTTAACAGGCCATGCCGGAACAGTTCAGTTTGGAAAACAAGGTAGTAAATGGCAATGGTTATTTTGGACAACATGGCGGTCGCCAAAATTTGAAACCAATGATGTTGGATTTTTGCATCATTCTGATGCTATTTTCCAGGTATTTTGGGCAGGATATCGTTTTACTGAGCCTTTCAGTATTTTTAGGCATATGAATATTAACCTGAATCAATGGTCTGGTTGGGATTTTGGAGCGAACAGCAATTTTTATGGAGGGAATATTAATATGTTTATGCAGTTTACCAATCACTGGTCATTGGGCGGCGGAACAAACATCGAAGGAGAAAGCCTTCAGAATGATATGCTAAGAGGTGGACCGTCCATTAAAACACCCGGAAATTTTAGTTATTGGGTTAGCCTGGGTACTGACGGGAGAAAAAAAATTCAGCTGTATCTTAATGTAAGCAACAATTTAGGATTCGAGAACTCCAGACAATATCAAAATTATGGTGCAGACATAATATATAGGCCTTTTGATGCATTACGCATTTCATTTATGCCAGATTACTCGGTTTCAGAAAGAGAATTACAATATATCAATACCGAAGAATACAATACCGAAGATCGTTATATATTCACTAAATTAAATCAGATTACAACTGATTTTACCTTACGGATTGATTACAGTATTACTCCCGATTTAACCATTCAGTATTATGGTTCTCCATTTATCAGCGCTGTTGATTATTCCGAACCCAAGTATATTACCGATCCTAAAGCTGATCGTTTCAGAGATCGATATAGCACTGATGTCAGCTTTTCGACCGAAGATTATGAAAATGATTATGATTTTAATTTTAGGCAATTCAGATCGAATCTTGTAATTAGATGGGAGTACAAACCAGGATCTTTGCTATACCTTGTTTGGACACAAAGTAAATCAGGATCAACTTCTGTTGGAGACTTTTCATTTATCGACGATTTTGATGGCCTGTTCAACATTCATCCCCAAAATGTTTTCTTAATTAAATTTTCATATCGATTTGGAGTATAAACTCTATAATTAACAATGAACTTTATGAATAAACATCTGTTCTTAAAATAGAGCGGATGTTTTTTATTTTAGCTTGATTATAAATGATTTATTTAATACCTTTATCAATCAATAAAAAAATATACATTATGAAAAAAATAATAGTATCAATTTTTGCCACTATTTTTACAATAATAATGGGTAATGCACAAGATTTACAAACAGATGTTTTTCAAACTGAAAAGGGAGAGCTCAAAATCCAGTTTGTTAAGCATGGTTCTATTTTCTTTGAATATAACGGGAAAGTGATTCATGTTGACCCGGTTTCCATGATGGGTGATTATGAAACTTATCCTAAAGCCGATTTAATAATGATAACTCACCATCATAGCGACCATCTGGATCAGAATGCGATTGAATTGCTGAAAAAGGAGAATACAAAAATTGTACTTACCCAGAAATGTAAGGAGATGAGTGAGTATCTTACCGATGTTATTGTAATGAAAAATGGAGATGTATTAAATATTAACGAGCTGGAAATTTCCGCTGTTCCTGCATACAATATAAAACATAAACGTGAAAACGGAGAGCCATACCATATTAAGGGTGAAGGAAACGGGTATGTTATTCAATTTGACCATAAGAAAGTATATGTAGCCGGCGACACAGAAAATATTCCGGAGATGAAAAAACTGCAAAATATTGATATTGCATTTTTACCTATGAATCTTCCTTATACGATGACACCAGAAATGGTTGCTGATGCAGCCCGGACTTTTAAACCAAAGGTGTTGTATCCTTATCATTATGGTAATACCGATACATCAAAACTAATTGAATTATTGAAAGATGAAGATATCGAGGTGAGAGTTAAAAAAATGTAAGATTTTGTTTCCCACAATGAATATTTGATAATAACTTTTTTGTTGTTAGAATTTAAAATTCTTTGAATTGTACTTCGTACAAATGAGGCCATCGTTTGCCGGTAATAAAAATGCGGTTATTTTTTTTGTCGTAAGCGATTCCATTAAGTACATTATCTCGTTCGTTCCTATATCCGTCAGGAATAACTTTGCGGCAATCGATTCTTTTTACTACTTTCCCGGTTTTGGGGTCGAAAGCAATAATCTCTTCTTGTAGAAATATGTTTGCATATACTAAACCATCAATATATTCAAGCTCATTCAGGTTTCGAACAGGGCCTTCATGGTCGTACACTTCAATTCTGCCAATTTCGGTAAAATACTCCGGCTCCAGAAAATAAATGGTTTGTGAGCCGTCGCTCATAATTAGTTTTTTCCCATCGGTGGTTATGCCCCATCCCTGGGTTGGATATTGTAGTGTGTTAATTAATGTAAAGTTTTCTTTATCATAAACAAATCCGGTTTGTGAGGTCCAGGTTAGCTGGATGATTTTATCACCAAAAGCAGTTATCCCTTCACCAAAGTATTTGGCAGGGAGGCTTAAACTTTGTATCAATTCTCCTGTTTCGAGGATTACTTTTCTTAATGATGATTCACCCTTTTGCCCGGTTCCTTCATATAAAATTCCATCGTCATAAAAAAGTCCCTGGGTGTAGGCTTTGGTGTCGTGTGGGTATGTATTTACAATGCGACATTCGTACAGTTTGGGTTTTATATCCGATTTAAAGCGTAGTTTAAGGGTATAAGAATCAATTTTTTTGCCTTTGGCATATGCTGAAATTTGCAGTGTATTATTACCGGTTTTCAGATTTTGGGTTTCCCATGAATAATCTAAATTTTCAGTCAATAAAGTGGCTTGTGTGTTTTCTGTTTGGATGATAATAGAATCAACGTTTTGTTCTATATCTTTTAAAGCGATATCAACTTTTACAATGTCACTTAGTGTAAATAATTCGCCAGCTCTCGGTGATTTTACCTCAATTACAGATACTCTTTTCGTAACCTCGTTGGTTTTAATTTCCTTTTTTTCCTGTTGTTGTTTTTTGTTTTGGCAGGCATTGGTAACCAAAAAAAAGCTTGTTATTATGATGAATGTTAGTAATTTGTGCATTTTACATATTGTTTAACTGGTTAGCGTTCGTTTTAATTTTTGCCAAAATGAACGTTTGGATACAGGGATTTTTTCCACTTGTTTATTGATATCATCATCAAACAGTTCAGGATTTAGCATTTGCCAAGCGGCGCTCCATCCGGGGAAACCGCCAAGGTTTCTGTCATCAATATAAATATCGGCATCAATTTTCCGGCTGATGGAATCGTCAAAAATCTCTTCGGGATAATTTTTATTAACGGCATAAAATTCCACCCCATTTTTTTTGCAAAACTCAACCGCTTCTTCGAGTTCTTTTCCTGCTCTGAAAGTCCACAGAATCAAAGAAACACCTTTGTCCTGCAATGCTTTGAGTGTTTCGAAAGCAAAAAGTTTGGGTTTTCCTATTTCGGGGTATTCGTGGTCGACAATGGTGCCGTCAAAATCTACTGCAATTTTCATGGAAATGTTTTTAGGCAAACAACAAAAATAGTGATTATTTTCGGGCAAAAGAATTTTATACCAAGTTGCGTTCAATCATGCAATATTAAATATATTTATTTTAATTTTGATATTCTTGAACAATCTGTATTTCAGTATAATGCCGATTGATGTTCA
>JASGMZ010000174.1 GCA_030156305.1 Bacteroidales bacterium
TAATTCAACAATATCTGACTCTTGTTCCATTTGTATATGATGAGAAAAAAGCCAAAGCTTAGTCTTACACACAAAGTAATAATTGATTTGAGTTCCACGCACTAAAAGCTTCTTTTCAGCTTCTGAGATCATTTAAATCACGTCATAAATTGTTGTGCCCAGAGGACTTGTATCCTTTACGCTATATACATTTAAATTTTATAAAAGTCTCATGGAAATATCTGTTTGTGGTGGTTGAAATCCAATATCAACTTTGTACCATTCCTTGAGATTTTCTATTGGTACGTATCTGAAATCTTCTAATTCTCCAATTGAAGGTAATTGGAATATCTCATCTTTACCTATGTAATTTATTGATAAAGTAAAGTTGTTAATACATGTTCTAAATTTCCTAAGTTTCCTTTTTCTGGAAAAGTCTTTTATACTTAAAATTTTTTCTATTTTTTCGCGGATCCCTTTTACTTTTTCATTTAATTCAATAAAAATGGAAATTGTTCTTAATTTTTCTATTAAGTTAAATTTAGAAGTTTCTGAGAAATTTAATCGTCTTAGATTATCTATTATTTCTTTTGAATCGTCAAAAGATGCTCTTTCTTTTAATAAATGGTAGTAATTGTTAGCAGATTTAAAAGTAAAATATTTTTCAGATATTCTTTCATTAATTTTGCTTAAAATTCTCTTTGTTATATCTATTAATATAGGATCATAAATATAACTATGAAAAAATCTATTATTCTCATCTTTAAGTATCAACACATGTACTTCGCCTTTTTTTTCATCATAATTCCTATTACATCTTCCTGCAGTCTGTATTATTGAATCTAATGGTGCTAAATCTCTATATATTACATCAACACTTATATCCACTCCTGCTTCTACCAATTGAGTAGTTATTATGACTTTTCTTTTACTATTATTCTTTTTTCTGATACGTTTAATTCTCCTTAATCTATAAAATGGTAAGACATGTGTTGACATGTTGATCAGTTCTAAATCTCGTAAGTTACAAATTCCGTCCTCATCCAATGCATCTTCAGGATCTAAATCATATTTGTGACATAAATTGTCTTTGAGATATTCATACAAATCTTTCGAAGATCTTACCGTGTTTAAAACTACCATTATATTCTCATCAGATCTTTCGATTTCATTTAAAATAAATTTTTTAAATGAATTGAAATTCTGTTCTTGTAAATTAAAATTAAAGATGACTCTATCCAATGAATTGAAATAAAATTCTTTATTTTTCACTAGCTCTTTTAATTCTCCTTCATCAAAAATTAGTGGTCTGGTGGCCGTCATCAATATAATCCAACAATTAAAGTGAAAAGCAAGGTATTTAAGAACTTTGTTTATAAGTAACCAATATTTGTGTGGGATCGATTGAATTTCGTCTAATAGTATAATTGCATTTATAATGTTATGAAATTTTCTTGCTGCTCTATTCTTATTTGTTATGATGCTGTGGAAAAATTGTACAAAAGTTGTCATTATAATCTCTGAATGCCAACCTTCAGTCAAGATCAGAGACTTGTTAATATCTTCAATTATATTCAACTCTTGATCTTTCATTTCCCTGTATTTTATATCAGCAAGATGATGATGTTTTAAAAATAAATTGGAAGGTATTTCCGAATTTATTTTAAAACCATTAAAATCTAAAATTTCGGAAATTGTAGATGCGTTTTGATCTATTATACTTAAAAATGGGAGAGAATAAATTATTTTCGGCTCGAAGTTGTATCTAGATTTTATTTTTTCTCGAAGTCCTAAAGCAAATGAAAATCCCATCAAAGTTTTTCCTATACCTGTAGGTAAATTAATGGAAAAAACTCTATCTTCATCTAAATTGCAAGAAGAAAGTTTATCGTTGACTTCATTATATGCCATTTCCCTTATATTATCAATTCTCTCTTTTTCTACAAATTTTTGGGATTTATAATTGTCCACGATATTCTTTTTTAAATTTTTAATCCTTGGGGGAATTTTGCTTCCCGATGCATCTATTTTGTCAGAATCTAGTAATACAGAATAAAAAAATAATATTTTAAAGTAAAAATCCAGCTTCATCTTCCTTTTAATTTTCTTAACTTTTCTATATATTTCTCTCATTAGAAAATCAACATTTATATCGAAAAACAAACTCACATCAAAATGTTCAAACCCAAAATCTTTAAGTAATTTTCGATATATTTGTAAAAGATCATTGATATTTGGTCTAATATCATCTATTTGTTCTTTTACAAACTTTATCTTTCTTTGATCCCTTAACTTGTCTATTTCATGTTTGATATCTTGTATATTCCCATGATGTTTATTTATTACAATCCAGGTGATGGGGGGAATATACCAAAATTCATCTATTTTTCCTATTTTCTCTAGAAATTTTTTAACAATAAAATAACCAAACAAAGAGGATATTAAACCATGATTGGCTTTCTTTGTTCTCTCTCCTGTTTTCAACATTCTTTGAAAAGCTTCTGTTGATTTTCCAAAATCATGGGAAACTCCTATTAAATAAGAAATGTCCGAAAAAATTTTTTTATGTGGTATAACCTTCGAATTAACTATTTGTTTTGAAAAATCACCTACGTTTTTTAAATGTTCCAAAAGGGATTTATCAGGATGTGAATAAAGTTTATAGGAAGACAATGTTATCTTCACCAACCCGATAAATTAATCCCCCACTAACCTTTAAAGGTTTACCACTTTCTTCAAACAATAATTGTGTATAATTTAAAACTTTTCTATTATGATCCATATAGAATGGAATGTTTTCCACGATCCAACGCATGCCTTCCTCCAAATGATCTATATTAATTTCAAAATCACCTTTTTTTATCACACTTTGCACGTAATCTTCAATAGCGCTTTTTTTATAAACATCAAATTCCCCAATAAACTTGAAATTTGCTATAAGTTCGCTAAGGCCCATATATGGCGTAAAAACACTTTTATGTTCTTCAAGGTGCCTTTTAAGGTCTCCATAAATTCTCTTATCCTTTATCCATACATAGATTCTATAACAGGGTTCCTTTAAAAATTCAAAAGGAGTTGGAGAACGAGGATTTTCTTTTATATCCCATAAAAAGAATCCGTCTGAAGTGTTTACTAAATTGATACTTACATTGATTTTTTTTATAGGATTTTGGACTCTTATGCCAAATTTTATGTTTTCTCTAGAAAAAATTTTGTAATAAGAATCTCTACTGAAACCCAGAATAGCTGCGATTAGCCCGTTTAAAGCCGTTAGTGTGGGAATAGAATAAGTTAGGGGAGAAGTTGTGGTTTCTATTTTCCGAAAATGACCGTAATCTCCCCACAAATCAAAAACTAATGCTTTATCTATTTCCATAATACTCACGTTTTATAAATTCAATGTATTCACTTTTGCTATTTGCTTTAATCTTTTCTCGAACTCATCTACAGTTATTTCCTTTTCTGCAAGTGTTAGATTAACATCCTTATCAATTTGAAAATCTATTCTCTCTATTTTCTTCCCATTATCTTCAAGGATTTCAAATAATTTGGAAACATCCAATTTTATGTTTGAAATATCCCTTATTGCCCTTTCATCCATGTCTTTATCGATTATCAACTTTACTTTCCTATCTAAATCACCTATATGGTAATTGTTATCTTTATAAACGACTCTGAGAAGTAAGCGTGGCATCTGTCCCACCTTTGACCTCGTAATAAGGTTCTTAGTTCCATTCCAGAGACCGTCCAACAATAACTCAATATCTTCTTCCTTTAGGAACGTAGTACGGGCAGCGTTTTCATTTATGATACCATAAAAGCATATCAGAGAGTAGGGAAGGATTTGTGTTTCAATAAATGTCCCTTGTGTCGCTTCTTCTTTTGAGGGCATTACGCTGGTTCCTTTTATGCTTTTAGGTTCAACTTGATGTAAGGATCTTCCAAATTTGAATTGAACAGGCCCAGTTAAAGTTATGGATCTGCCTTTACCGCCTTTTTTAGGCGATTTTAGAGCTATGGTGGCACCGAATAATCTAAGGTCTATGTATTTCTCTAGAAGCAATTTTTTCTCTTCTTCAAATTTTTTATCATCTTTAACTTTAAGTTTTTTTAAATCTTCTTGGAGCTCCTCTATTCTTTCTTCTCGGGTCTTCTGTGTTCCATCGTCTTTAACATCTTTTATTATGAAAACATTGCAATCTTTGAAATCATGGAGATAATCTCTAATTGTTCTTTTCAGTCTCACATCAGTCACTATATTTATACCTGTCTCTTCATCTATCCTTGGTTTATTTTCATCGAGCGGATCTCCATTTGGGTTCGCATCTTTAATATCGTAGAGGAAAACTATTTCAGACCTATTCTTTACAATACCACTCATTTTTACCCCTCCTTTTCTTTGAAAATGTCTCCTAGATTCAATCCGAGAGCAAAATAATAACTTATATCATTCTTTGATAACTTCCAGCCCTCGTTTTCTGTTTCAATGAAATATTTAGAAACTTCCTCTTCTAACCAGGGATATGCAACACGATATTCTCTTAGCTTTTCTATGATCTCTGGAAATAACTTTTTAATGTCCATTTTATCTAATTTAAGTCCCTTAAACTTAGAACGAAATGGAGTAGATTTCCTCTGAGCATATTGCACATCTAAAAGGAATTTAGCTAAAACTCCCTCTAGAAACACGGCCTTTTTTTCCGAACTGTCAAAAGCTCTTTCAAATTCTTCGAAAAAAGACTCTAATTTTTCTCTGTGGAAGTATTTTGCTTCTTTTTTCACGTCCATTTTTTTCACCTTCAGTAAATTAAGATCATTAAGAAAATGCAACAAGTAAAGAGACTTTAAACACAACAATTTTTCCGTGAAAATTTGGTCTCTAACATGTGCAATTCTTATTTCTCTGTTAAACGCATCAATTAGAAAATCTCCACTTATAGGTTTTTGGGATAAAATATCCCCTATTGTGTCTAAAAAATACTTATCATATCCACTTGGGAAAAATGTTCTCAAAAAGCCTCCCAAGTCCATTTTCTTTAATTTCTTATTATTCCATGATCCATCCAGTAAATCACCAGCCCATTTCTCACCCATAATTATTTTTAAATCCTTTTCGAAGAAAATAGAAATTTCAATCCCATAAAAGGCATCAAAAAGTCTTCTTATCCATGAAGGGGGAACATCCTCAACATATTTAAAAATATCGAAATAATCTCCCTGTTTTCTTTTATAAAATACAAAAATAAGATTCACTATATCTTTATTTTCTTTTATAACATCTAATATATCATCTTCCAAAGATAACAAACTTCTAGCTGTTTTTCTTTTCTCATGATCTTCTATCTCCTCCATTACCTCATTTTGAACATCGCCAAAAATGAAGTATGGAACAAGATAAAACTCATAACCATAAATTTTTTTAGAAAGATATTCGTTAATGAATTCCTTACCTATTTGTAATGAAATTCCACAATCTTCACATATTGGCAGCTGCTTCCACGAATTTTCTTGAATAAAATTCGATGCAAATCCCTTTTTATCGACGGTATAAACTGAAAATGGAGATGCAAAACCATATACTTCTCTTTCTCTCCTACAAAGTGAACACATTCCAAAACCCTTAGATTTAATTTCACGACCAAATTTTCTTGTAAAAAACTTTTTGATAGATTCTTTTACAAAAATTTCTTTAAAAATTTCAAAGTCTCCGATATACTTCTCTTTATCCCCTTCTTTTATTTTGATGGTGAAAATAAGCATGTTTCTTTCCTTTTTGGGTATGCTATCCAAAATATTGCTTATATCCCTTTTGATATCTTCAGATAATTCCTTTTTACCGTTAACTAAAATTTGATCGTGTAATGATTTTATTAGTCCACTTCCCCAAAAATTGTTTTGTTTGTTTGCATAAGTTTTAAACCACTCAGCCCATCGCTTGTCTAGTTTTTCTAATGATGGAGTTTTTGAAGTGGGGACAAGATCAAATCTTCGATGTAAAAATTGTCTGTACAGGTACTTTTTATTTTTACTTTTTTTATATCCCTCTAAATGGGCATCAGTATATTTCAAATTACCATTTTTCTTTTCAAATACTACGCAGATAACATGTTTGACATTAGATAACTTGTTGGATTCAATAAAAATTTCCTCTTCACTGATATTTTCCTTACTTTTAATGTATTCTCCCAAATCCTTAATTGCTTCTAACATTTTAACACCTTCGAAAGAGAGTGAACATTCCGAATCCCATGCTATTTTTTTCTCCTATACCAGAATCGTATGCGAATTCGATGAGTCGAGGATCAGCTTCTATTTCGAATCTCATGTGATATGCTCTA
>JASGMZ010000175.1 GCA_030156305.1 Bacteroidales bacterium
GAAATGAAGCAATCTCTTGATATTAAAACAGATTGCTTCGTCGTTCCTCCTCGCAATGACATGGTAAAAAGTTCAGTTTATAACCATTTGTAGTATATAATAAAAACTTATATGACCTTATATGCCTTATATGGTTCAAAACAACCGTTATTAACTGTCTATGTACCCAATTCATCTTTTTTCCCATTTCCCTGCTTGCCGGCAGGCAGGTTAGCGTCTTTGCGTCTCCTCGGTAAAAATTTATGCGACTGAATAGTTACAAATAAAGTACTTATGATTTTAAAATTACTGAAGCGTATCCTGTTTTGAATAGGGTTCAATAATTGCTTCATAAATCGCTTTCTGGATATCCGTCCGCACGTTGGTAGTAATAAGCCTGCTATTATCCTGGTCGGGGTGAATACGGTTAGAAAGAAAGATATAAACGATTTTTTCATCCGGATCAGCCCATGCCAATGTACCTGTAAATCCGCTATGGCCAAAACTTTTGCCTGATATACCTTTAAATGTGGGCCCTTCCTTACTTAAATCCATTTGCGGTTTATCAAATCCCAGTGCCCTCCGGTTATCATTATCTAAAAACGGGCTGGTGGTAAATAGTTCAATCGTTTCCGGGTTAAAATAATGTACTCCACCATATTCACCTCCGTTTAAATACATTTGCATGATTTTAGCCAAATCGTTGGCTGTTGAAAACACTCCGGCATGGCCACAAATACCACCTAACATCGCTGCTCCCGGGTCGTGTACGTATCCTTGAAGCAATTGTTTACGGAAAATTAAGTCGTTCTCGGTAGGTACTATTTTCGATTTTTCAAATCGTTCCAGCGGTAAAAAACCAGTATGATATGCTCCTAAAGGTTGATAAAAACACGAATCAACATAATCTTTAAAGTTAGCACCGGTATAATCTTCAATTATTTTATAAAAATAGTAAAAACCTAAATCACTATATCGATATTCTTTTTTTTCAATTAGTTTGGACGAACGAATCATGGCAAAAATAGAATCTTTATAAGAATCGGTAATATAAAAATCTTCTGCTACTTTCGTTGTAAAACCCTCTTTTTGCTGATGGGAATAAATCCCATCTTTAAACATAAAATTTTTAGCCACATACGAATGATTGTCCAGTTTATACGGATATTCTTCAGAAAAATTATTATCCAGCAGGCTTTTTTCAGGATAAAGAGTCTGAAGAGTGTAATAATAATAAGGAATCCATCCATTAAGCTGTGCCTGATGCGTTAAAATATCCCTGGCCAATAAATCGCCTTTATTTGTTGTATCCAACTCAGGGATAAAATCAGACAACTGAGCCTCCAGCGAAAATAAACCCTGCTCATAAAGTTTCATTAACGAGGGTACAGTAGCAACAATTTTAGTAATTGAGGCAATATCATAAATAGCGTCATCTTTTACTTTATTCTTTTTCAAATACGTATGATACCCAAATGATTTATCGTAAAAAACTATTCCATCGCGGGCAGCAAGAATTCTGCATCCGGGTGTTGCAAAGCTGTCGATTGCTGTTTGTGCAATAGAATCAACTTTTTTTAATTTTTGTGA
Source organism: Bacteroidales bacterium (assembly GCA_030156305.1). Taxonomy (GTDB): domain Bacteria; phylum Bacteroidota; class Bacteroidia; order Bacteroidales; family UBA12077; genus UBA12077. The sequence goes on from JASGMZ010000175.1 coordinate 1,570, forward strand.
AGATAATCCTGCCTGTTCAGGAATTCCGTATTGAAGCCGTATCTTATTTTTTATTAAAATTCCTGTTCCGGCAGAAAATTGATGATTAATAGTTACAGGCAACTTTCCTGAAATTGCAATACCGCCAAAAATAGCCTGTGCTGCGTATTGCTGAATCGTTTGTTCATCGTCATAACAAACTAAAACCCCATCTAAATCCTTTAAGCCTGAAAAGGCTCTAAGACTATATGGGTTAGCGAAGGCACTGAATACAACTTTTGTTTCTTTGGCCAGATTATCCATAAAATCTAAATGCTCCTGGTTGACTTTATAATTCTTAGCAGGCCAAAAGGAGGTGTTATGTATACTGGTAAAAACGATATCATAATTTTTAAGCATATCAAAAATAACGTCAGCTTGCGAATCATCAAAAACATAGTGATCCACCTTTGCATATTTTGAAAGGGTTTGCTGAAAAAGTGTTTTTTCAGTGGTATTAAATGCCAATGAAGCAAATTTTTTATTTTTCAGGCTTTTTACCGGAAGAATATCATTTTTATTCCGAATTAACGTTATACTCGATTTTATCAATTCACGACGGGTAACATCATACATCAATTGATTTAAATCATCCTCCAGATTTTCCAGTATCACCTCATTTTCTTTTTGTGGTGATTGATAAAGTCCTGCCTGAAACTTTGCCTGAAGTATTTTACGGCAACTTTCTTCGATTCTTTGTGCCGGAATATCACCAGATTTTACCCGTCTTTTAATTTTATAGATAGCTTTTGGAACATCTTCCGGAAAAAGCAAAACATCGTTACCGGCTTTAAGTGCCATACTTTCAATATCACCCGATTGATAATTTTGGGTGACTCCTTTCATGTTCAGAGCATCCGTAAAAATCAATCCATTAAAACCCATTTCATTTTTAAGCAAATTTGTGACTACCGGTTTAGACAAAGTGGTAGGTAAATTTATATTGGATTCAATGGACGGAACGCTAAGATGTGCCACCATTATGCCTTTAACACCAGCATCAATTATTCGCTGGAACGGGAAAAGTTCTAAAGAATCTAATCTTTCTCTGGTGTGTCCGATCAAAGGTAAATCATAATGAGAATCTATATTCGTATCGCCATGCCCGGGAAAATGTTTGGCAACGGCAATAATTCCGGCATCCTGCATACCTTCCATGTAAGCTATAGACTTCTTACTGACATTAACCCGGCCCTGGCCAAATGAGCGTACATTAATTACCGGATTTTGTGGATTATTATTAATATCGACTACGGGCGCAAAGTTAATATGAATACCTAATCGGGTTAATTGTTCACCAATATCATATCCCATTTGGTAAATCAAGGAGTCATTTTGTATGGCTCCCAGCATCATTTGCCTTGGATAACTTAAGGTAGAATCCAACCGCATGCCCAATCCCCATTCACCATCAATAGCAATTAACAAAGGAACTTCAGAAACGGACTGAAAATAGTTGGTAAGTTTAGACTGGCGAACCGGGCCTCCCTGGAAAAAAATCAATCCGCCAATTTTATATTTTTCTATTAACGCAGTAATCTCTTCCTGATGATCTTCGTCTTTATTTGAATAAGCAGCGACCATAAAAAGCTGTGCGATTTGCTCTTCGAGCGAAAGCTCATTCATCACTGAATCAACCCACAGTTGTTCCTGAACTTTTATAAAATCGGGCCTACCATTTTGGGCAAAAAGCTGATTTATTAACAAAAAGATAAAAATAAAGATCGTTGTTTGAAGGATATATCGCTTATTCATAACAATTTAGCATTAACAGATTAATCATCTTTTTTGATGAGTCAACACAAAGATAATCTTTTGCAACAATAGCACATAAAGAGATTACAGGAAGTTTTGTGTGTTTAACGACATTTTATAAACATATCCTCTCTCGTTACCGGTTTAGAAGGATATAGTTTTTAAAGCCTCCAAGCGTTTTACCACCCAGCAAATTTTGTTCAATCCAGGTTAATAGCCGGTATTTTAACCTTTCATGGGCGTGTTTTTTTCTTGTTTTGGAAGGTTTTCCCGTGTATTGCAATTCATCCTGCCAGTCAAATTTTTTAATCCATTCATTCATCACTTCCGGATGTGATTCATTAAATTTAGTTAATTGATTCAACGGGCCATAGTCGAAATTACGATAAAAATCGGATTTTTTTTCAGCTCCTGATTCGCCTTTATGAATGGTATCCAATGCACGCATTTTTTTCTTCATCAACGAAGGAGGCCTTACCCAGCCATAGTGATATACTTCGGCATCGACTTTTGCTACTTTTAATTTATAGGTTCCCTCCTGTTGGCGGTAATGAATGCCATCAAAATCAGGAATACGCCGGAAAGATTGTGCCGATTCCCAGGAATGAATTTCATGGTCATTGCGGATAATTCTTATTTCATGCTTATACCATTTATGTGATGTATGATAATGGTTATAATCACCCCAAAAATGTTTATACCGGAAAAGTAATCCTTCAACCTCTTTGTCGTTAAGCAATTCTTGGCACCTTTTTTTTATGACAGGCAGATATTTCTCATGAATCACCTCATCAGCCTGCAAATAAAACAGCCAGTCGCCTGTACAATGACTTTTAGCGATATCGGTCTGGTGGGCATTTTCCATCCCGTTAGGATATTTATCCAAATCCCAAACAGTATCGATAATTTTTACTTTATTGCTATTAATACTTTCTATTTGTTCGCGGGTTTTGTCATCTTCATCGCTTTTTCCAAGCGCCACGATAAATTCGTCAACAATTGGTAATATAGAGATGATGGCGGGTTTTATGGGATAATATAATTTATCCACATTTTTACCCATTGTAAATCCGCTTATTTTCATGCTGCAATTTTAATTATTTATGCAAACATAAAAATTAGAAAAGATAAATTTCATAAAAAAAGGGAAAAAGAGAAATTTATTAATCGTTATTTTTATTAATGATTATCGATTTTCTTTTTTTCATAGTAATTTGTGCTCTCAAAAATTTTATCGGCCGATTTGGCAATAAAACCACTATACAATTCTCCATTCTGGCCAGTATAACGTTGAGCAAATTCATAGTAACATCCGGGAATACTATATTTCCCTTCTTTAAATTCAACCTTGATATGGTTTGCCATAATACTCGATTGCTGAAGCAATTCTTCTTTTGTTCCTTTAATTTCTCCACCCGAGGAATTTAATAAAAAACCATTGTCTTTTAAAAACTGGTTAACTTTTTCAATATTATTGTATTTCTTAAGTGCATTAATGCTTACCGTAAAGTGATTTGCACAAAAACCATACACATAAACCCAGGCTGCATATTCCGATTCTTTGCGTAATTTCCTATAGATATCGTAAGATGGAATACCCCAAATATTTCCAGCATAAATTAAATCCTCAGATTGCAGCATTTTTTCCGGTGCCTTATCTACGATTTCATTTACTGTTTTTTGCAAAAAATTGCTAAAATCTTTGGTTTTAAGCTGACTGATAAAAACTCTGGGTGCATTTTTTTTCGTTTTAAGCTCAAAGTGTTTGGCAAATAAATTTTTGGTTTCGAACTCATAAGCTCCTTTTTCTTCATATCCGTTTTTTAAAAAAGGTTTAGCTAAAATATCGATATTTACTTTCGGGTGATCAAAAGTTCTGAAAGCAATATGGTCGTTTAACACTTTTTCTCCAGCACTGTTAAAAAGATCATAAACTTTTTGTGCCGATGGATTTTGCAAGGTATAATCAATCCACAATTTATTAAAAATATCATCCAATTTTGTCATGGCAACACTTATTTAAATTTTATATTTTTACAAACAATTGATAGATTAATATGTTCAGAAAGTCAAATAAAACATTTTACCTTTAATGGGTATTATTCATGAAATTCATGAATAATGCTGTTGACCTATGTTAGGTTAAAATTGTAATAAAACAATTCTTTTAGTGTCAGATAGAATAAAAAGCTGAAATGGGTACAACCATCTATGGACGATAATTTATTGATAGAAAAAATAGCATCGCGCGACGAAGCCGCTTTTAAACAATTTGTTGAGAAGTATCATCAGATGGTAATCAATGTATGCAATAATATATTGCATAATTATGACGATGCTATGGACATATCACAGGAGGTTTTTATTAAAATTTATGAATCGATAGGGCAATTCAGGGGCGATGCGAAAATAACCACTTGGTTGTACCGGATTGCCGTTAATAAATCACTCAATTTTTTACGTTCTAAAAAAAGAAGTAAATGGTTTAGTAGTCTGGACCTGATTTTTGGGGATGAAAAAGTACAGATTGATCCTGTAGATGATACTTTGCAGCCAGGTGAAGATATGGAAATAGATGAAAGTAAAAAGTTATTGCATGATGCACTAAAGAAAATCCCTGAAAAGCAAAATGCTGCTATTGCTTTAAGTCATTTTCAGGAATTATCCTATAAAGAAATTGCTGAAATAATGAATATCAGCGTTTCAGAAGTGGGTGTATTAATTAACCGGGGAAAAAAGAAATTGCAAAAAATAATTATCGATTATTATAAAAAAAACTGACCTACTTGTAATAAATCATTATTATAAATGTCTAATTTTAAAAGAACAACTATGAAATGCAATAAAATACATAAAACCCTTTATCGTTATCATTTAGGAGAGTTATCTCCCCAGTTGAAGGAGGAAATAGACAAACACTTAATAAATTGCCCGGAATGTTCGGCAATTTATGCAAAG
>JASGMZ010000176.1 GCA_030156305.1 Bacteroidales bacterium
ACTTTGTGCATTAACTTTGTGATACGTTGTGAAACTCGTAAAAAACATGCGGATATTAGGTATTAAATAAAAAAATCAGCATTTGCTTTAACTACTTTTGAATGTATAGTTTTATTTCTTGAATAACATCCAATGGCCACTATATCAGAATAAGACGATTTCGTGGTGATTATAACTTTATGACATTTTTAAGAAGTCTGTATATCAATTGAAAATATTTTATCATAAAATTATTAACATTTATTAACATATAAACACACAAAAAATCCAAAACCCTGTTACAGTAACCTTTACAAACGGATTAAAATCCTCTTAATCTGTTAGTATGTTCTTACCCGATAATTTAATAATAAATTAATATTTTCCTTACTTTTGATAATATAAGAAAACCTAATTTCGAATTCTTATTATTAATTAAAAATTAAACCCAAACCTTAAAACAATTCTATGATGAAAATTTTGAAAAGTAAAATTTTAATTTTGATTATGATGTTGGGATTAATATCGAGTTTTGCATATTCGCAAGGTTCAACCACATCGGCCATAAATGGAAAAGTTGTAGACCCTAACGGAGAAAGTCTCCCAGGAGCTAACGTAGTAGCTATTCACCAACCCACTGGTGCTGAATATGCTGGTATTACTAATGTAAATGGTCATTACAATATTCAGAACATGAGTGTAGGTGGTCCTTATACCATCACCGTGACCTTTGTTGGATATGAGCCATTTGTAAAAAAAGGAGTTTATTTAAACTTGGGACAAACGTTTCGTTTAGATGTAACTATGAGCGAAACAGCAATTGACTTAGATGAGGTAGTTGTTGTCGGAAGAAGAGTACAAGACTTTAGAGTTATCGACGGAAATAGAACTGGTGCTGAAACTGTTGTTGGAAGAGATCAACTGGAATACCTACCAACAATAAATCGTGATTTAACTGACTTTACTCGTCTGACACCACAGGCAAATGTTGATGATAATGGTGCTATTTCAATAGCCGGTATCAACAACAGATATAATGCAATATCAATTGATGGTGCTGTTAATAATGATGTGTTTGGCCTTGCAGCAACTGGAACTAATGGCGGACAAACCGGCGGTACTCCTTTTAGCATGGATGCTATTGAACAATTTCAGGTAACACTTGCTCCATTTGATGTTCGTTTTAGTGGTTTTGCCGGTGCAGGTATTAATGCTGTAACGAGAAGTGGTACAAATAAGATTGAAGGATCGGCATACTATTATTTAAGAAATGAATCACTAGCAGGAAAGACACCAACAAATGTTAGCGAAGACAATCGTGAGAAACTACCTGATTTTAAATCTGAAACCTATGGTTTTAGAGTGGGAGGTCCGATTATAAAAAATAAATTATTCTACTTTGCAAGTGTAGAACTGCAAAGAGATATTACACCTCAACCTTTTGAATTTGCTAATTATCAAGGGGATGCCTCTCAAGCAGATATAGACAATTTGTCTAGTTACTTACAAACAACTTATGGATATAATCCAGGTGGATATCTGAATAATGACAGAACTCTGGATAGTGACAAATTATTCTTCAAAGTAGATTGGAATATTAATTCAACACATAAATTAATGGTGCGCCATAGCTACACTAATAATGAAGCTGTCAACGCTAGCGGTTCTAATAATTATAATATTAACTTTTATAATTATGCTGAATACTTCCCAAGTGTTACAAACTCATCTGCAGTTGAATTAAAAAGTAACTGGAGCGACAAATCTAATAATCTAATTATTGGATATACAAGAGTAAGAGATGATCGTGACCCATATGGAGCTAATTTCCCGGCAGTACTTATATATGATGGAGATGGTAATATAAATTTTGGATCTGAACCTTACTCAACAGCAAATCAACTGGATCAGGATGTAATAACCCTTACTGATAATTTTATTCTAAATAAAGGAATACATACTATTACCATTGGTACAAATAACGAATATAGCTCTACTTATAATCTGTTTATGAGAAAGAATTTTGGTGAATATCGTTATGATAATTTAGATGATTTCTTAAATGACAATCCAGCATATCAGTATGAACGTGGTTACTCATTAATTCCTGGTGATATTACAGGTGACGGAGCAAAAGCTGCTGCTGAGTTTAGAATGCTGCAACTAGGTTTGTATGGTCAGGATGAAATTCAGTTTAGAGACAACATTAAAGTAACTGTTGGTATACGATTTGACATGCCGATGTTCTTAGATAAACCAGAAGCTGATAATCACTTCAATACAGTTACTGCACCAATGATTGAGGCTGCAGGTTATGACTTAGAAGGAGCAGAAGCTGGTAAGATGCCAAATACTCAAATCCTTATATCGCCGCGTTTAGGATTCAACTGGGATGTATTTGACGATCAAAAATTACAGGTTCGTGGAGGACTTGGTATCTTTACAAGCCGTTTACCTTTGGTATGGCCAGGTGGGTCATTTACTAACAACGGAGTGACAATTGGTGGTGTATATCACAGAAGCTCTTGGGGTGATGATATCTATTTTAATCCTGATTGGAATAATCAATATGAGAATCCTGATTTTGGATATACAGATGCTCCTTATGGTGGACAAATTGACCTATTTGCAGAAGACTTCAAGTTCCCACAAATGTTTAGAGCAAACTTAGCTATTGATAAAAAATTACCTTGGGGTATGATTGGAACAATAGAAGGAATTTACACAAAAACAATTAATAATGTTCTATATTACAATGTGAATTTGGATCCTACATCGCAAAATTTAACCGGAGGTCCTGATGACAGACCAGTTATCACTGGCAGTTCTATTGATCCAGACTATACCAGAGTTATGCTTGGAACTAATACAGACGAAGGTTACACATATAATTTTACTGCACAGCTTCAAAAGCCTTTTGATAATGGTTTAACAGCTAGCCTTGCCTATACTTATGGCCGTGCAAAAGCAGTTAACGATGCTACATCATCTCAGAATTCATCTCAATGGAGATATATGGAACAAGTGAATGGTTTAAATAATTTAGACCTGTCTTATTCTGACTTTGATCTAAAACATAGAATTACCGGTTATGTTAGTTATTCTAAAGAATACTTCAAACACCTTAAAACAACCGTAAGTTTGGTTTATAACGGACAAAGCGGAATGCCGTTCTCTTATATATATTATGGTGATATTAATGGTGATGGAGAAAGAACAAATGATTTAATCTATGTTCCAGCAAATGCAAGCGAAATAAACTTAGTTGATTATACAGATGGTGATGGTAATTTGGTTACAGCAGCTCAACAATGGGCTGATCTTGAAGAATATATTAATGATGACGATTATTTGAAAGATCGCAAAGGTGAATATGCTGAGAGAAATGCTGCACGTGCTCCTTTCGAAAATATCTTTGACTTAAAATTTGCTCAGGATATCTTTACTGATATAGGAGGTCGTCAGCAAAAAATTACAATTACTCTTGATATTTTCAACTTTACAAACTTGTTAAATAAAGATTGGGGTCGTAAATACTATGTTCCTTATGGTACAAATACAATTCTTGATTTTGAAGGATTTGAATCAGACGGAACAACTCCTCAATTTACTTTTGAAAAGCCTGAGGATAAAATGGATATTTATGCTCCAGATGATTCAGGAATTAGAAGTTCAAGATGGCAAATGCGTTTTGGTATAAGATATACTTTCTAATTCTTTAGATAATGATATGAAAGGGGCTGTCATCAGATAGCCCCTTTTTATTTATTTCAATTATTTCTTAATTTGTATTTAGATTTAAAATATAAAACATGGCTAAGTTTAAATTACTTTTCTTTTTTATCCTATTATTTGCTGGGTGCATTAATTTATCTGCACAAATAGATACTATACAAGATAAACCCTATGTTGTAATGCTATCTATGGATGGTTTTCGATGGGATTACCCTGAAAAAGCAAACACTCCTAACCTAGATTCTATTGAAAAAATTGGCGTTCGCGCTGATGCCTGTATTCCTTGTTTTCCAACCAAAACGTTTCCTAACCATTACTCTATTGCAACTGGCTTATACCCTGATAATCATGGAATAATATTTAATCAATTCTTTGCAAGTGATTTATCAAAAAAATATACTGTGAGCAACAGGGTTTCAGTTAGAGATTCATCTTTCTATTTTGGCGAACCGATTTGGGTAACAGCTGAAAAACAGGGAGTGAAAAGCGCATCTTATTTTTGGGTTGGATCTGAAGCTGCTCACAAAAATATTTTTCCAACATATAACTATGCTTACGATGGATCTGTTTCATTTGAAAAAAGAGTAGAAGATGTTATTAATTTGCTTAAACTACCAGAAAAAGAAAGACCTCAGTTAATAATGTGGTACATTCAGGAACCTGATGGGATAGGTCATAATGCAGGTCCTAACGGACAGGAAACATTAAATATGATTACTTATTTGGATAGTTTAGTAGGCATATTCAATAAAAAAATAAATGAACTCCCTTTTCATAAAAATATTAATGTAATCATTACCTCTGATCACGGAATGGGCGAAATAAACAAAGAAAAAACGCTATATCTGGATAAAATTATTGACACTAGTTGGATACAATATATCGATGGAGCAAACCCTGTTTATTCAATAGAAGCAAAAGATGAGTTTTACGATACGCTATATAAAAAACTTACTCATACAGATCAAATAAAAGCATGGAAAAAAGAAGACGTTCCAGAGAGATTACATTTTGGGAAGAACCAAAGAGTAAAAGATTTTATCGTGGTAGCTGATAGTAGTTGGAGTCTGTTAATTAGTTCTGATAAAAGTGCATATAGTGGAGGTGCTCATGGTTACGACAATAGAAACAAAGATATGCATGCTATTTTCTATGCTTATGGTCCTGCATTTAAACGTAATCATAAACATAAAGCGATAAACAATATTGATATCTATCCATTAATATGTAAAATATTAGAAATAAAACCAGCAAAAGTAGATGGGAAAATAGAGAAAACCTCTCATATGGTTAAGTAAAATAATGAATTAGGCTAATTTTGCAAGATGTTAACATACAACTCCTTAACACCCCTTCGATATATGATTAATATCTATGTTAATAAATTCTTAAGAACATCTAAACCCCATACAATTCACGGTTTTTGACGTTATCAACAATCCTTGTGCAAATAAAAAATAAACAATATTTTCATAAATAATTCTTTTTTACTATGACGCTACATTCCTTTAATGACAAGTATTTCAGCGCCTTAAGCCCCAAAGTTAATAACTCCAAAGAAATGTTGAAAAATACAAATGGTTACCTCTTGTTCGATGAATATAGTATCACTAATTTAGCATTACCTTTTCTATAGATGTTATAGAACATCATCAAAAAAACATAAACTCATTATAAAAACTGGCTAAAAATGTATGTAAAAGGAATGGCAACGGACGGAAAAATACGCGAAACATCGCAGGAGAAAACAAAACAAAAAACCTATACTTTTGACGAAGCTTTTAAAAGCTCAAAAGAATACTTTAAAGGCGACGACCTGGCAGCACGGGTATGGGCAAACAAATATGCATTAAAAGATTCATACGGGAATCTATTCGAAAAAAATCCCGACGAGATGCATCGCCGGTTGGCAAAAGAAATTGCAAGAATAGAAAAGCGATACCCAAACCCGATGAGCGAAGAAAAAATTTATGGATTACTTAAAGATTTTAAATACATTATCCCGCAAGGCGGGCCAATGTCCGGCATTGGGAATAAATACCAAATGGCTTCATTATCCAATTGCTTTGTCATTGGGCATGATAATCCGGCCGATTCATATGGCGGAATCATGAAAATCGACCAGGAACAGGTACAATTGATGAAAAGACGCGGTGGTGTCGGGCACGACCTTTCGCATATACGCCCACAAGGAAGCCCTGTATTAAATAGCGCACTTACATCAACCGGCGTAGTGCCTTTTATGGAACGATACTCAAATTCAACCCGCGAGGTAGCTCAGGATGGACGCCGTGGTGCTCTGATGTTAAGTATTTCTATAAAACATCCCGATGCCGAAAAATTTATCGATGCAAAATTAGAAACCGGAAGTGTAACCGGAGCAAATGTTTCGGTACGTATCGATCATGAATTTATGAAATCGGTAGTGGAAAATAAGCCATACCTTCAACAATATCCCATAGAATCAAAAGAACCAACATTTAAAAAAACCATTGATGCACAAAAACTTTGGAAAAAAATTGTACACAATGCATGGAAATCTGCCGAACCGGGAATATTATTTTGGGATACGATAATCAATGAAT
>JASGMZ010000177.1 GCA_030156305.1 Bacteroidales bacterium
AGTTACAGCTCCTGAAGTTATTTTATGTTCAACCGCTTCGGTAATCTGAGATTCATGGTAAGGTTTGTCAAATCCATCGCCACCTCTTCGGGTTTCATTGATGGTAAAGAAATCAACATATAATTTATTTTTATATCCCAAACGGTGAAATACTCGTGTTCCCAACGTAATATTATTTAATGCTGGCAATTCAGAAAAACCATCATCATTGGCATCAAAATGTTCTTTATCGCGATGAAACCCATAAAGGGCCATCCCTGTTTTCCCATCAGACGATACCAACGAGGTGTTTAAGTTTACGCTATAATCAAGAGCCGGTTTTCCCGAACCATCCAATCCCACGCCGGTATATCCGGATTGAGCGGATGCTTCGTACGAGTTATTCAGCGGATCCTTTAATATTAAATTGATGGTTCCGGCAATGGCATTACTTCCGTATAAAGCTGACCCTCCACCACGTACAACCTCAATTCGTTCAACAATAGATGATGGAATAAGCTCTAACCCATACACTCCGGCTAATCCGCTAAAAATCGGCCGGTTGTTTATTAATATCTGAGAATAAGGGCCTTCCATTCCATTCATTCTTACTTGTGTAAATCCACAATTTTGGCAATTATTTTCCATTCTTAACCCGGGGCAAAAATTCAACCCATCGCTTAAAGTTATGGTTTGTGCAACATTAAAAATTTTAGGGGTTATAGTATTTACAATAACCGATGCATCTTTCCTGCGTTTCCCGTTCCGATCGGCGGTTACGACAACCTGCTCCAGGCCCAACACATCAGCTTGTAAAATAAATTTTAATTCATTGGTATTCCCTTCGGTAAGCTCAACATCCTTTTCAACATCTTTGTATCCTATGTATGAAGCTTTAACGGTATATTTGCCGGTAGGCATGTTAATCAGCTGGAAATGTCCCGTTTCGTCGGTAGCAGTTCCAATGGTTGTATTTTTAAGAATAATCGTTGCAAATGGTATATGCTCACCATCCGTATCGACAACATGTCCTACAATATTCGCATCGGTGCGTTGAGCATAAGCAGATGATATTATGATGATATATATTCCTAAGGTTAGTATTGATTGAAAAATTGTTTTCATTATTCAGATGGTTGTTAATGTAATACAATTATTGGTTGTTTGATTTTTAGATATTTTAATGGTAAAGCAAAATATTTTTGCTATCATACATTCTTTTATTTAATCAATAAATTATTTTTATTGATATAAAATAGAAAGAGAGGAAATTAAAACATAAAAAAATTGGCAGGAGGTGCTCTGTAATTAATTAAATTATTTAAAAAGGAAGTTTTAGAATAACATTTTGGAATGTTATATTTTGTAATAATGAAATATACCGGATTTAAATGATCCTGAATTTTATGAACATTTACAAAAAATTCAAGGGTTTGTATAATCTGTAACTCTAATTTATTATGCTGATGTTGGGTATTCGGTTTTTTATTTTCGCTGTTTTTATTAAACGGGTGTGCATGAACAATAATATTACCACAAGCTGTTCTATGCGTATGAAGGAAAAATGAAGCATTAAATACAATTCCTCCAATCATTCCCAAAAAGAGGAAGGAAATAAGTAACCTTTTTATATATCTTATGCTTATTTTCATTATCTGCGTCAAAATTAGGTTAAATCAAATTAACAGCCAATACCAATATTTGGGTATTTTTAGTTTTGTTTAACTCTTTTTATTATTCGTTACCATTAAACAAACCTGCAAATTCTCTATTTTTGACTTATCTATTTTTAAACAGCTTAAAAGAACGAAACAAAAAAGCTGATTCCCCTGTATGCGGGAATCAGCTAAATAAAATTTTGTCATAAATAAAGACTATTGTAAATCTTTAATTACTTCAATCAATTCAGGAAGATCCATCCCTAATTTTTTAAGATGTTCAATTTTAGGTACGCCGTTTTTATTCCATCCACGACGTTCGTAAACTGCATCTAATAATTGTTCGTATCTATCTTCTCTGTATTTTCTGGTAATGGCTATTTTTTCTTCGGTAGTTTTTCCTTCAGGATCAACACCGATAAGCTCTTTCATCTGCTTATCGTAGCGTTCGGCTCTTGATTCGTACTCCTCAACAGTAACCGGCCCTGCGGCACGGTAAGGTTGAGCATCATGTTTACGTAATCCATACCCTCTGCGGATATTAAAGATACGCTGGAAATTATATACACGTTCACTCTGACGAATCAGCTCATCTTTATCGAAAGGTTTACCGGTTACACCTTCGTATATAGCTACATAGTTATCAACGTGTTCAGGAATTTTATGAGGTTCGTCTGCTTCGGCGTTACTTTCCGGAACTACATCATTCCAGGGAAGTTTACAAAGCCCCTGTAACCCAAACCATGTACGGAACATGGGCATATAGTGTAATGCTTCGGCTTTATCTTCAAATGTAGGAATCTGGTTGTTCACCATATCCATAAAGATAAGCCATGCTTCATCGTGCTGAGGGCCTTTGTTGGTCATGGCATAACCACCTTGCTGGGCTAATGATTCTTTAGAAACATACTGTGAATATTCGAGCCCTTTATTTTCCATTCCTATATCGTTAAGGAATTGCTCATCAGCGCCATATTCTTTCACAAATTTTTCTTTCATCTTACGGATACCCATACCGGCAACGACACCAAATCCTTCGCCTCGGGCTAACTGATGCATCAATTCCATCATTGCTTCGAAATTACCAAACTTTAATTCCAATCCTCCGGTACGTTCTTTGTTAAGAATACCTTCTTCGTAACATTCCATTATAAATGCTACAAGCGTACCCCAAGTGATGGTACAAATGCCATACGTATCACAATAAAAGTTTGCTTCAATAATTCCTTCCGGATCGAAAACACCAATATTAGAACCTAATCCGGCTCCGTTTTCATATTCGGGCCCGTCAACAAGAACTTTTTGTCCTTTGTAAGGCCCGGTTTTTAATTCAAAATCATCAACTGCTTTGGCACAACTCATGGCACATCCAATCCAGCACCCGTCAGGTATATTTTGGGTAAAATATTTATCGCGGAAAACATTACTATGAATTTTCAATGCGTCTTCAGAGCTTCCGTATTTAAAGTTATGCGTTGGTAGCAAGTCGTAATCGTTCATTACGTTAAGAATATTTGCCGTTCCTTTTCTACGCATTTGACATTGCTGATCATCAAGTTCACGTATTTCCCGCTGAAATCTGCGGCCACGCTCTTTAATCTTATCTATGTCGGCAACATGGTTAAGGTTTCCTTTAACCCCCTCGATTCTGGCCACAATGGCTTTGATATTTTTATCACGCATAACGGTACCTAACCCACCACGTCCTGCTTGTTTAAGTCTTATCTTTTTACGTCTTGGATCATAAAAGGTAAAGTTAATCATTCCGATTAATGAATGTTCAGCGCCAGCTCCTGTAGAAACTATTCCAATATTTTTATAATCTTTTTCATTTTCAGCAAAAGCTTCGGTTAACTCTTCGGCTAGTATATGTGAGTCGGTCGAAAATCCTGGATCATCCAAAACCTCAACAGTACCTTTTGTACCATCAATATAAATGATAACATCTTTGTCGGCTTTTCCCTGAAGTTCTAAGGCGTCATATCCTGAAAATTTCAGGAAAGGGCCAAAGAATCCTCCCACGTTAGAATCCATTACCGAATCAGTTTGGGGGGAAATGGAAACTAAAAGTGATTTACCGGTTCCTGAATACTGAGTAATTCCTGCTATCGGGCCCGGACTAATAATAATTTCATTCTCAGGGTCATTCCATTTAGTATCTGGTTTGGTTGCATCCCATAATAATCGTAATCCAAAACCTTTTCCTCCAATAAATTTTTCTTTCATTTCTTCGGAAACAGGCTTTTCTTTAATTTCATTGGTTCCAACATTCATATACAGAATTCGGTTGGCATAACCTCTTTCTAACGGACGAAGCTCATATTTAAACTCTTTAATCTTTTTTTGAGCTGCTCTTAATTTTTTTACATCCATATTTAATTCTCCTTTAAGTTTATTGCTATTTTACTGATTTTGCTTTTTTTTAAACATTTCAAAGTTATAAAAATATAGTTTGAAATGATATTATAAAATGACTTAAATCAATATGTTATAATTTACATATCGCTATTTATTTCCAAAAAAAATAAAATAATAATATGGCAATTAAAGAACATCGCTCAAAAATCAATTAATCATTGGATTAAAATGAATATATTTTAAATTTGTTGCTTAAAATAAATAACAATGCGAGAACCTCTGAATTATTTTTTCGAAAAATACGGAATCAATCTACAAGAAATTAAACAGATAATTTGCGGCCAAAAGTATGTAGCGGTGTTATTAAAGAACGGGCATATTGGTGTATGCGCTACCCTCGGACATTATGTTGATGTAGCCATACAGGATTTAAGATTTCCTGATTTAGATAATGTACAGCACAGAATTGTGCTTAATGCATATTTTAATGCCCGCTTTAATTATCAAAATCATTATGATAACACCAGCGATATTTTTGATAAAATAGACTTTGAAAAATATCACAAAATTGTGATGATCGGATTTTTTAAGTCATTGGCAGAAAAATTTGAACGTGAAAAAATTGCGCTAACTATTTTTGATAAAGCCGTTGAAGATGAGAAATTAGCTCCCATGTCAAAACAATTAGAAGAGATTGCCACAGCTGATGCTGTTATTCTTTCTTCAACCACAATTTTTAACCATACTTTTTCAGAATTAATAAAAGCTACCAAAGAAAAATGCGACACCTACACATTAGGGCCATCAACCATTATGCACCCTGAAATGTTTCAATACAAAAACATTAAATTATTATTTGGCTCAGTATTCGATTCAAATGATATTAATACCTTAAAAATTATAGAAAATGGCGGAGGAACAAAACAATTCTTACCATTTATGTACAAAGTTTTTTTAAAACCTAAATCATGACTTTTGAGGAAATAAAATCAATTTTAAAAAATCACACGGTGGGTATTGCTGGTGCAGGAGGACTGGGTTCTAACTGTGCAGTTGCATTATCCAGAGTTGGTGTTGGCAAATTAATCATTGCCGATTTTGATGTAGTAAATGAAACCAACTTAAATCGACAATATTTTTTTAAAGACCAACTCGGAGAAAAAAAAGTAAGTGCTTTAAAAAATAATATCAAACGAATTAATCCTGAGACCGAGATAATCATCCATGATCTTAAATTAAATGAAAATAATCTTGTTAACATTTATAAAGATTGCGATATTATTGTAGAGGCTTTTGATTTGGCCGAAATGAAACAAATGATTATTGAAACCTGTATGAGCAAACTCCCGGATAAACCATTGATTACTGGATTGGGAATCGCCGGATGGGGTAAAAGTAATGAAATAAGAATCAGGCAATCTGAAAATTTATATATTTGTGGCGATGAGGTGTCTGAAACATCAACACAAAATCCACCCTTAGCACCTAGAGTGGGAATAGCAGCAAATATGCAGGCAAATACAGTTTTAGAAATTTTATTAAACAAAACACAAGGATGAAAATTACGCTGAATAACAAGGAAGAAACGTTTGATAAAAATGAACTTACCATTAGAGAATTACTGGAACTTAGCAACTTCTCCTACAAGCTACTTATTGTTAAGGTTAATGGGAAACTTGTACGAAAAGAAGCTTACAATAATACAGTAGTTAAAGATGGCGATGATGTAACAGTTTTGCATCTTGTTACCGGTGGATAACATTTTTATACTTTATCCTTATTTTCTTTGATTTGATGCATAAATTCTTTTAATATTGTAAAAAAAGATCATGAGGCCATGAATACCTTAGGAAAAATATGGAAAATAATTTTACCCATTATCAAAAATAAGTATATCATGACGTTACTTATCTTTTTAATCTGGCTTCTGTTTTTCGACCGTAATAACTTAGTTGACAGAATTAAAGAAATGAATCATTATAACCAGCTGGAAAAAGATAAAAAGTATTTTAAAGAACGCATTGATGCAGACACTAAACGGTTGGAGCAATTAAAAACTAACAACAAAAACCTGGAAAAATTTGCCCGCGAGCAATACTTTATGAAAAAAGCAGACGAAGATATTTTTGTTGTCGTTGAAGAAAATTAAACAGAAAGGCTCTATTTAATAAAGTGGGTGTTAACCCAACTTGAAAATACAAAAGCATAAACAACTCCTATACAGCGTCTTACGATTTTGTTTTTTACAATTGGGGGACTACTTTTGTTTTTCTAACAT
>JASGMZ010000178.1 GCA_030156305.1 Bacteroidales bacterium
ACTCTAAATGGTACCATAATGGCGTTTTTGGTAGCATCATCAATCGCTTTCTTCCGTATGGCTTTTTCTTCGTCCGTTTTTTTAGGTAACCCAAAAGCATCCATAATTTTATTAAAAGCATCGGTATCTTCGTCAACTAATTTTAACAGCTCTTGTTGATATTGCATGCCTTTTTCTGCCCAGTTGGAGAATTCTTCCCAACGGCCGTCCCATCCGCGTTTATGTGAAGAAAGGTTAGCTACCATCGTTCCTAAAGCTACTCCCATGGCTCCCATATATGCCGATACCGATCCGCCACCGGGAGCAGGAGACTCAGATGCTGTTTCGTCAGCAAAACCGGTTACGGTTAAATCCACCAGTTTCTTTTTCTTCTGTCCGGCAGCCATTTTATATTCAATGATTTTCTCTTCGGGTTTAAATTTATACAAATCATCTAATCCAAGGGATTTTACGGCAATTTTTATGATTTCTTTTTCAGGGATACCCACCGAACGATTTTGTTTACGCAGGAAATATTTTCCCGCATCGATCATGGCTTTTAAGGGCACTAACCCTACCAGTTCAGAACCGGTAACTCTTACACCCCGTTCATCCGCTTTTTTACAAACCTCATCAAATGCTTCGTGTACCGATGTAATGGAAATATTGGTTAAGTTCATGGATATTTGGGCAATACCGTATTCATCAATAAACCAACCAATGGCTTTAACTGCTTTTAATGAGCCGGGAATCCATACTTTCTTCCCATTTTCATCCAATACCGGTTTACCGGTTATTTTATTACCTTCCCGTTTTACGCGTCCTTTTTCACGCACATCAAAGGCAATGGCATTGGCTCTTCGGGTGGATGTAGTATTTAAATTAATATTATAGGCTACTAAAAAGTCTCTTGCTCCTACTGCTGTAGCACCAGCTTTAGCATTAAATTCTGCAGGCCCAAAATCGGGTTTCCATTCCGGTTTGCTTAATTTATCTTTTAGTCCTTCATATTCACCGGCACGACAATTGGCAAGGTTTTTACGCACATCGGAAAAAGCTGCATTCTCATAACAATATATAGGTATACTTAATTCTTCACCAATACGTTTAGCCAGTTTACGGGCATACTCAACGGTTTCGTCCATTGTGATACCAGCCACAGGGACTAAAGGACATACATCCGTAGCACCAAAACGGGGATGCGCTCCTTTATGATGACGCATATCAATTAATTCGGAAGCTTTTTTTACTGCTTGAAAAGCGGCTTCGCATACTTCATTGGGTGTGCCTACAAAAGTAACAACGGTTCGGTTGGTTGCTTTTCCGGGGTCAACATCCAACAGGCTTACACCTTCGATCGACTCTATTTCATGGGTAATTTGTTTGATTATTTCCATATCGTTCCCTTCGCTAAAATTGGGAACACATTCGATTAGTTGTTTCATATTTTTATTTTTTAATTTTTATTTCGTTGTTTTCTAGCATATCATTAACAAAATATTTTTTTACGCAGAGGACCGCCAAGATTAACAAAGTTTCGCTAAGAAATCTTGTGTTTTAACTTTGTGATACGTTGTGAAACTCGTAAAAGACATGCGGATTTTAGGGTGTGTTTTATTTGAATCGATAAGCTGCTTTTTCTAAATCATCCACTATGTTAATTTGTTTTGGTGGATTTAAGTATTGTCCTATGAATTGGTAAATTTTAACGCGAATATTTCTGGCCTCTTTGGTATCCATTCTATCGAATGAATGGCCGCCCGGGACATCCTGGAAAATTTCATATTCAAATTTTTTACCATCTGCTTTAAGCGACTTTATGAGGTGCTCCACTTCAAGCACATTTACATCATTATCATTAGTATTGGTATGGATAAGCAATGGAGTGTTTTGGAATTTGTGAGTATTCCATGCCGGAGATCTTCTGCGATATTCATTTACATCTTCATAAGCCGTTTTACCAATATGATAATCAGCTGAATATAATGCTCTGTAGCTGTCAGTATAATATCCCATGCGGGAAATTAAATCACTTACAGGAACACCGGCAAAAGCTACTTTATAATGTTTTGGATGATTAAAAATATTAAAAAGCGTGATTAATCCACCATGGCTCCATCCAATAATTCCTACCCGGTTTTTATCTACAATATCATAGTTATCAATCATAAACTGACGGCTGGCATCTACATCCTCTACCTCTAATCCTCCGTAATCAATTTTTTCGTAATGTGCCTTGCCGTAGCCAGTACTGCCTCTGTATTCTGCTGCTACCACAATATACTGCTGTGCCATTAATTCACGAATAATATGCGTGTAATACGTTGTAAAATCAGCATGAACACCGCCATGTGGTAAAACAATCAGAGGATATTTTTTGGATGGATCAATATTTTTTGGAATAAAAGTATATGCCCAAAATTTTACCGGATTACCCGCACCCATTGCTGTCGGGTTTTCTTCTTTCCATTTAGGGGGCCCATAAATGTATACTTTGTCAACAAAAGCTACATCACCAACTTTTTGATTCCATAGTACATCATCGGTAAGTTTTTCCAACCGGTCTAATCGATGATTTAAATACTCCATTTGGGTATTTAACGTTTTTATAATTTCATCTTTATCTTCTGAAGTAGTTTGTGCCTCTACTATAAATGGCATTATAACGAGGCTCAATACAATCATTAGGAAATAATTTTTTCTCATAGTAACGTTGTTTTTGATTTTCTTATTGGACGATAATTATTAGTAAGTGTTTAAAAGTGTTTAAAATTTATATTCTCCTTTAAAAACAAATTGCGCAGGGCCGGTAAGCCAAATATCTGTAATTGTATTATTGCGATTTTTTTGAAAGGAAACACTTAAATCTCCTCCTCGTGTACTGATATCAAATGAATTTTTGTCAGTATTTAGTTTTGCAGAGGCGCAAATGGCAGCTGCCGTAGCTCCTGTTCCACAGGATAATGTTTCATCTTCAACCCCTCGTTCGTAAGTTCTCACAAAAAGATTGTGGCTATTCATTTCAACAAAATTAACATTGGTACCCTTTGGGGCAAAACGCTTACTTTCTCTAATTTTTTTCCCTTCGGTATAAACGTCTATATCTTTAATATTTTGCGAAAAAATAACATAATGTGGTGAACCGGTATTCACAAAATAATTTTCATCCATTTTTAATACTTCTTTAACATCCCGCATTTGTAGGGCAACCATATCTTTTGGTTTGATTATAGCTTTATGTGTTCCGTCTATTGTATTAAATGTAGTTTCCTTATCGATGATTGCTAATGATTTTGCAAAAGCAACCAAACATCTCCCTCCGTTACCACACATGGAACTTTCGTTTCCGTCTGAATTAAAATAACGCATATTAAAATCTAGCGTAGGATGTTTTTCTAAAAACATTAATCCATCAGCACCAATACCAAATCTGCGGTCGCATAGCTGTGTGATTTGTTTTTTGGTTAATTTTACGGAATTATTTCTGTTGTCAATAATTATAAAATCATTGCCAGTACCTTGATATTTCGAAAAAGTGAACTTCATACGCTTCTTTTTGTCTTATTATAAATTGATGTTAAAATCGTTACAATACTTTATTGTTTGTTAAATATTGTTAAATATATTATATTATATGCCTTGCAGGCATTAACTTTGTTAGTGTGATTAACAGCAAGTAAATTTATTAATTTAAATCTAATTTATCATGAAAGCTATTAATTTATTAGGAAATGTAGTGATATCATTATTATCAGCATTTTTAGCAATTATACTATATGCTAATTTTTACGAAAAAGAACTACAAACAGAGCCTGGTACAGAAGCTCATGAGCAAAGCACCTTAGAGTTATTGAATGATTCAAACCAGGTTAAGTTTACACAAATGCCGGTAAGTTTATCAGGAGAGATTTTTGATTTTACTACTGCTGCCGAAAATAGTGTAAATGCCGTAGTTCACGTAACTTCAAAATATAACTTACGAAATAATTATTATGGTAACCCTTTATATGAATTTTTCTTTGGAGACCAATATTCGAGACAACCTGCAGTTTCATTTGGTTCGGGAGTAATTATTACTGATGATGGATATATTGTAACTAATAATCATGTCATTGAGCAATCGGATGAAATTCAGGTAGTGTTGAATGACCGGCGAACATACACTGCCGAATTGGTAGGTACAGACCCAGGGACAGATTTGGCATTGTTAAAAATTGATGGAAAAGACTTGCCATTCCTCACAATGGGAAATTCAGATGATATAAAGGTGGGCGAATGGGTTTTAGCAATTGGTAATCCTTTTAATTTGACTTCAACCGTTACAGCCGGAATTGTGAGTGCCAAAGCACGTAATATAAATATTTTACATGATCAACAATATCCTATTGAATCGTATATACAAACTGATGCTGCCGTTAATAAAGGGAATAGTGGCGGTGCTTTAGTAAATATGAAAAGCGAACTGGTAGGCATAAATTCGGCTATTTTGTCTCCTTCAGGAGCATATTCCGGATATTCATTTGCTATTCCTGTAAATATTGTTCGTAAAGTAGTGTCGGATATTATAAAATATGGCGAAGTACAACGAGCTGTATTGGGAGTTGAAATTACAAATATTACCAAAGAGTTGGTTGAGAAATATAATTTAGATAAAATAGAGGGAGTATTTATTGCAAGCGTTACTGATAATGGAGCTGCAAAAGAAGCAGGGTTAAAATCAGGTGATGTTATTTTAGAAATTAATAATGTTAAAATCAACAGTGTTGCAGAATTAACTGAACAAATTGGCAGATACAGGCCTGGAGAGAAAGTAAATATAACCATTAAAAGAGCGAATAAAAAGAAACAAATAGAGGTGATTTTACGTAATATGCATGGAACCACAAAGATTATCAAAGCTGATGAATATTTAGCCATTTTAGGTGCTGATTTTCAAAAGCTAAGTGCTAGTGATCAAAGACGGCTGAGTATTGAAACTGGCGTAAAAGTGGTTGATGTAAAAGATGATGGAGCGCTTAAAAAGGCAGGTGTAAAAGAAGGTTTTGTGATTACTTATATTCAAGGAAAGAAAATTGCGCATGTTGATGATATTAAAAGGGTTATAAAAAATAGTGGGTATGGTGCTGAAATAGAAATAGAAGGAATGTATCCTGGGAGTAGATATATTTACGTTTATCGCGTAGAACTTGAATAATTATATAATTCATAAAATGTGATTCAAATTTTTATTGACAATAAAATCAATTTGCTATAAATTCGCAGAAATTTTAAAATAGCCCATGAGACAACTAAAAATCACCAAATCAATTACCAACAGGGAAACAGCCTCTTTGGATAAATATTTGCACGAAATTGGCAAAGAGGATTTGATTTCCGTTGAGGAAGAGGTTGAGTTGGCACAGAGGATTAAAAAGGGAGACAGGGCTGCTTTAGAAAAATTGACTAAAGCGAATTTGCGGTTTGTGGTGTCTGTTGCCAAGCAATATCAAAACCAGGGATTATCATTACCTGATTTGATTAATGAAGGAAATTTAGGCTTAATAAAAGCCGCTGAGAAATTTGATGAAACCCGTGGTTTTAAATTTATATCTTATGCGGTTTGGTGGATAAGACAATCGATTTTGCAAGCACTTGCAGAACAGTCAAGAATTGTTCGATTGCCTTTAAATCAAGTGGGCTCATTAAATAGAATTAATAAAGCACTTTCACGGTTTGAGCAGGAAAATGAAAGAGCTGCTTCTCCTGATGAAATTGCCGATGCTTTGGATTTGCCAAAAGATAAAATTACGGATACCATGAGGGTGTCCGGAAGACATATTTCTGTGGATGCTCCTTTTCAGGAGGGCGAAGACAATAACCTGCTTGATGTACTTGAAAATGATGATTCTCCAAATGCCGATAATACGCTCATCAACGAATCGTTGATAAAAGAAATTGAACGTTCCTTAGCTACATTAACTGATCGTGAGCGAGATATTTTAAAAATGTTTTTTGGTATTGGTGTTCAGGAAATGACCCTCGAAGAAATTGGCGACAGGCTTGGGCTAACCCGTGAAAGAGTGAGGCAAATTAAAGAAAAAGCAATACGCAGGCTTAGACACACCTCACGAAGTAAATTGTTAAAAACATATTTAGGATAAAACAATTTTTTAGTTTGTTTTTTTTAGGAGCTGTCCAAAAAGTGTTTTTGTAATGTGTACACTTCTACAGTCCAGCCTGACAAAGAGAAGCGAATGTTATCCTGAGCCTGTCGAAGGGTGACATAA
>JASGMZ010000179.1 GCA_030156305.1 Bacteroidales bacterium
AAATTCACTATACTTATGTAAATTTTGCCTTTGGCGTAAGTTATAGTTTTTAAAACCAACCCGCGTGGAGGATTTTCCAGCTAGCGCGCATTTGCAACGCGTGCAACAAGCGCGAAGGAAAGCACTAAAGAGAAGATTAAAGTAAAAGAGATGAATGTGAAAAGTTACGCATTGAAACCCGCGACAGCGGGCGGAATCGGGTGTAGGCTTGATGTTTATTGCATACAACCTGCGTAGAATTATAAATATTATTGGAAAAGACAATATAATGAAGCACTTACAAAATATACTTTCTCGTGTTTTAACTTTTTTATATCAAATGAGGATGATTTTTAGCCAAAATAAGGGCATAAAAATTTTGGAAAAACAATTTATTATTTTTTTAGTCCGGTATAGAGCAGCCTTTAATTAACCGAAAATTAATTATATTTGAGTTATTATTGAAAATAAAAACAGTTTTTAGACAGACTGCCGTTGGACAGCCATTAATCTTTAAATACTATGTCAACAGAAGAAATAAATAACTTAATTGAAGAACATTTACCAGTTGAGATAGATGGTTATACAAGAAGAATTGGTGTATTTAATGGACTGAGTACTATAATGTACTCAAAAGATGGAAGTTTTTTAGGCAAATATTTAAGTGGTAACAGCAAAAATGCAACACTGGGATATTATAATAAAACAGTATTATTTGAAGTAATAGGAAGGGACTTAAAAGAAGCATATCTAAAGATTAAAGAAAAAATTGAGTTGAATAAAAAGGTAAAGAAGGACTTTCCAAAAAATATGATATTTGACTTTAAGTCGAGTTTCAAATTGACAGATGGAAAAAACGAATTATTTATTAAGTTATTTGAAGTCTATCTTGTACTAGATACAAATTCTGATTCTCAATTTTTTTGCGTTGTGTCAATTAATCCTCTATCCGATGCTAAACAAATATTACCAGTAATAAATGACCTTAAGAATAAAATAAAAGAGAAGAATTTTATAAAATTATCAGGAGACGATGAAAATTTTGACTATTCTAATTTTGATTTACCAAGAATAGTTCATTTATATTCATATGATTTTAAACAATCAAAGGAAGAAATTAGAAAATTCTTTACCAAACATGGATGGAAAGTAAAATTAAAAGATAAATATATTTTTGAAAAAGAAGAATTAGCTAATCAGGAGAAAATAATTTTATGTGAAGGGAGAAACTATAAAATTCTTAATTATGTAGAAATTCCAAAGATACTATTCTCAGAAGAACATAATAGTGTTTCTATTTTTCAAAATGTTAAAACAAGAAAAAGATATTGCTTAAGAGATAAAGATTACTTGATTGATGAAGAAATTAAAAGGTTAAGACATGTTTTCCCCAAATATTACATATTGGACTATTATTGTATTGAGAACTATCTTTATCATCCTGATAATATTGAAGAATTAAAACTTAAAGGTTTTAATAAACATGAATATATTGAGAATATAATCACTAATAAAAACAAATGCCTTTTCGAGATTATTAGTAACTTTAAATCAATTCGTAAAGGATACAAAGAACTAACAGAAAATCATATTAAAGAAGTTAAAAATGCAAACACAATTTTAATAAAGGAATTACAATCAAACGATTTTGATGTTTTTTATAAACATTTTGATATGAAAAGTTATAATAAAGAATTTTTGGAAAGGTTTAATTTGACAGAAATGAAACTGGTAAAAACAGATTGGTTTAAAAATAGAATTATTAAGATTATTAATAAAGGCTGCTAACAACTAAGAATTCGGATGGTGCACAGCACCAAATCTGAATTCCGTGTTGAGTAAACCGTTACTATGGATAATGCTATGATTTTAGTGTGGGATTAAAAATCTTTTATACTTCACCATTTGGATAACACGGCATCAAAAAAAATGCGGGTTAAAGTGGTTTTATAAAACTTTTTTACTACTTTTAAATTCAGTAACGGCGGACTGAAATGTAGTGCGAAAATCCCGCACTTTTCTTATGGCGGGGCCGTTCATCCAAAAACAGCACAATACATGATAAAAGCATTATTAATAATACGACTAAAACAATTTTACCGTGGAATTATTGAAATCGGTCTGATTAGGATGATTTTCTTGATTGGACTAATCGGATTTTTAGGATTATTCTTATATACAAAGACCTCGGATAAATCAACATCTCAATTAGTGAGTATTGGACTTTTATCTCTTATTACGGTAATCCAATTAAGACGAGGTGATAAGTTGTTTCTTAAAACTCATTTTTCAAATTACAAATTGCTCATATTAGCTGAATATGTAGTTATTTCTTTTTCTGTTCTCCTACTATTAGTTGTTCATAGACAATGGGTTTCTCTAATTTATTTTTTGAGCTTGTTGTTAATTGTGCATCTTGATTTAAAAACCAAATATTCAAGTTTAAACACAAAGCTTCAATTACTAGTCCCTTCCGATTCGTTCGAATGGAAAGCAGGGATAAGAAAACAACTATTTATTATCGTACCTATTTGGATTATTTCAGCAGGTACTTCGTTCTTTATCGGAAGTGTTCCGATTGCTATTTTTATACTTGGAATTTTAACATTCAGTTTTTATGAAATAGGTGAACCGTATCAAATGATATTGTCTTATGAATTAAACGCTAAGCAATTCTTATTTTTAAAAGTAAAACGACAGATTCAATTGTTCTCAATCATAACAATTCCTTTAGTCGGACTCTTTTTGATATTCTATTTTGATAGATGGTATATTCCAGTAGCTGAATTTTTAATTTTTTGCTTTATACATATTTATGTGATAATGACCAAATATGCATTTTTTGAGCCAAATAAAAAATCTCCGGCAGCACAAACGATAGGAGGTATAGGAGTGTTGGGAGGAATTATGCCTGTGTTTCTGCCTGTAGTTTGGATTTTAACTGTTTGGTTTTATATAAAGTCAATTAACAACTTGAATTATTACTTAGATGATTACAATCCGCAACCTGACAATATCATATAAAAAAGGACTGAATGTCATCAATTCATTGAACCTTTCATTAAAAGAATCATTGATACACGGCATAGTAGGATTAAATGGTGCAGGTAAAACTACACTATTGAACTCATTGTACGGATTAAAGAAACCAGATGAAGGAATTATACAATTTGATAACAAAAGGCTGAATAAAAAGGACGTGTCATATTTGGTGACAGAGAATTACTTTTATTCAAATATTACAGGTAGAGAATATTTGAGTCTTTTTAAAAATAAGGCTTTTGAGACAGAGAAATGGAACAAACTCTTTTCCTTGCCTATGGATTCTGTGGTAGATGGTTATTCGACAGGTATGAAAAAGAAATTAGCATTGTTAGGTATTTTAAAACAAGATAAACCTTTAATGATACTTGATGAACCATTTAATAGTTTGGATATTGAGACATGTAGGATTATTCGAATGGTTTTACTTCGATTGAAAGAAAAAAATAAAACAATAATAATTACTTCACATATAATTGAAACTCTTACTAACTTATGTGATTATATTCATTATCTGGACAATGGTGAAATTAAATATAGTAAAGACAAACAAGGTTTCTCAGAATTTGAAAGAGAAGTATTTGAAAAAATTGAGAACGAGAACCTTGAATTAATAAATGAATTGACCAAATAATGCACGAAACGCTAACACGGCATCAGAAAAATTGGGGGTTGCAGTGGTATTCTGACAACCTGCCTGCGGCCTGAACTGGCACATTTTGAGCGGAATCACTGGCACAATAAAACCGGAATCGGCAGCACAAACCGAACCGTATTATCCAATGGGAAACGATAAACGAATAAAAAGTTGCAAATTTTTCGAAAAACACCAGCCGAATTGCACCTGTCTGCCGACAGGCAGGAATTACGCTTAGCAGGGGTTAGCAAAAATAATTTTTTTGCGCTTTGAATTTGCTTCAACGAAACTTTTAAGTTACCTTTACGTTCAATTAAATAAAACATGAATAAAATTAGAAAAATAGTTGCTTTTAAGAATTACTTTGAAGATTTTCTTTTGGAACAGTCTGAAAGAGTGCAGAATAAAATTTACAAAATACTTGAAGCAATTGAAATACTGGAGCAGATACCATCGAGGTACTTAAAGCACATAAAGAACACAGATGGACTTTATGAAGTTAGAGTACAGTTGGGAACAGATATTTGGCGGGTATTTTGCTTTTTTGACGGAGAGAGATTGGTAATTTTATTGAATGGTTTTCAGAAAAAAACACAGAAAACACCAAAGAGAGAAATTGAAAAAGCACAAAAGTTAATGAAAGAGTATTACAAACAAAAAGAACAAGAAAATGGAAACTAAAAGTTGGGAAGAAATAAAAGATAAAGTTTACGGTAAAATTGGAACCGAAAGAAGAGATGAGCTTGAACGAGAAACAGAAAGTTTTAAGATTGGACTCTTATTAAGAAAAGCAAGAGAAGAAAGACATTTGACACAGCAACAGCTAGGTGAAATCATTAACAAAAAAAGAACTTTCATTTCACGGGTTGAAAATGATGGTTCCAATATCACCTTAAAGACACTTTATGACATTGTTGAAAAAGGGTTGGGAGGAAAAGTGAATATTTCCATTGATATATAAAAAAATTACATTTGCTATCAACTTAGAATTAGGATACCTGCCTGCCGGCCTGAACTGGCACATTTTGAGCGGAATCACTGGCACAATAAAACCGGAATCGGCAGCACAAACCGAACCGTGTTATCCACCATTTTTGTAAACTTCAGTGCATGGATGTTTCATCTAAACCGTTTGACCCCAGTGCTTGAAGCGAGGTGCTATAAATAAAAAAATGGAATAATTTTTACATTTATAATAGCTTTTGTAAAGAAAATTTGGATTTCTTAACATAAGAAGCTTCTTTTGTAAAGAAAATTGAAAAATTTTTACATAATGAATCAGGATAAAAACTGGATATTAAAAGAGCTGCCTTTAGATAAAGATATTGAGACTAAAAAGGTATTAAAGAAATTACCC
This sequence comes from Bacteroidales bacterium, assembly GCA_030156305.1. GTDB lineage: Bacteria > Bacteroidota > Bacteroidia > Bacteroidales > UBA12077 > UBA12077. Next base: position 5,016 of record JASGMZ010000179.1, read on the forward strand.
TCAGCTCATGCAGCACTGGCAGAATTAAAAGGAATTGCTTCAAAAATACCTAATCAAAATATACTTATAAATACACTTGGATTGCAGGAAGCAAAGGACAGCTCAGCGATTGAAAATATTATCACAACCCATGATGATTTATATAAATCGGAGTTAAATCTTGATTCTTTCACCTCTTTAAATGCCAAAGAAGTCCAAAATTATGTAGCGGCTGTAAGAAAAGGATTTGAATTAATCTTAGAGAAGGGATTTCTTACCAATAATATTATTTTAAGGATACAAAAGGAATTGGAAGGAAACAATGCCGGATTTAGAAAACTTCCGGGAACTGAATTGAAAAATTCTGTAACAGGTGAGGTAGTTTATATTCCTCCGCAAGATTACACAGATATTGTGCTATTAATGGATAATCTTGAAAAATTTATAAACAGCCGCGACAAATACGAATTAGACCCATTGGTTAAAATGGCAATTATCCATTATCAATTCGAGAGTATCCATCCTTTTTACGATGGAAATGGCAGAACTGGCAGGATTATTAATATTTTATACCTGATTCAGGAAAAATTACAAGACCTGCCGATTCTGTATTTGAGTAGCTATATCATTAAGAATAAAACGGATTACTATCGCTTACTCCAAAAAGTAAGAGAAACGGATTCGTGGGAAGAATGGCTATTGTTTATGATTCATGGAATAGAGCAAACATCGAGAGAAACAATAGACTTGATTCTTAAGATTAGTGAGCTTATGATGAGCTATAAACATAAAATACGTGAGAATTATAAATTCTATAGTCAGGATTTGTTGAATAATTTATTTAAACATCCCTACACGAAAATTGAATTTGTAGTGAATGATTTGAATGTTTCACGGATTACGGTAGCTAAGTATTTGAATAAGTTAGCAGATGATGGATTATTGATTAAGAAAAAACTTGGGACCGGAAATTATTTCATCAACGAGCCATTATTTAATTTATTAACTGATAGATAGAAAAATGCACTGGAGCAACAACTAACGATTCATGTACCTGCCCCCTAGCGCATGTCTGTAACGCGTGCAATAAAATTTGAAAATCATGCGTTGAAAATTCGCGACAGCGTTTTTTTGAATACCACAGGTGTATGATTTATTAGAAAGCGTAAAAGAAATAATCAAACCTACGGCATTCCTTCAAGCGACA
>JASGMZ010000180.1 GCA_030156305.1 Bacteroidales bacterium
TACGTCAGTAAACTCCTGGCTGCCAATTCTTCGCAAGCCTTGTTCTTGACGTTTTTTATTACGCCACTAAAAAAAACTGGTGTTTTCTAAGATGCACTACTTAATGCTAATTCAATAACGCTTATACTCATCTACCCTTTTCAGTTGTTTCATTACATTTTTTGAGGTTAAGGCAAAAAACGGGTGAATAGGAACGCCTGCTCTTTTGAGCCCTCTGGCAATCCATGCATTACACGTTTTAAAAATATGGTATTTTTCTTTAGACAGATAAAACAAACTGTTTGCCTTTAAACCATCCTTTAGTTTAATATTATGCTTATTTTTATCTAAGGCAAAGCTTCTGTTAAAATAATTAATCAATCGAATAAAATCATCTTCACTCAGGTCAATAAGTACCATTTCTAACCCCCGATAATGTATTTCCGGATTATTCATTAAGGCTGTAACATGTAAAGCCGATTTTGTAGGAAACATTCCTGCTTTAAAGGTTATCCAAAAAGTTTCTTTTTCGGCCATATAAAAATCTTTATCTCCCCATCCTATTTCTATAAAATTAAATTCCCTAAAATCATCTTGTAAGGAAGGAAAAAAATTTAATGCTTCCTCTCTGTCAAAAATTACTCCGGTATGCCAATCAAATTTTATAATATAAATTCTATGGATATTATTTTCTTGTTGTGATTGCTGAGCTAAAGATAAAAACTGTGAGAATATCAGTATTTTAATCAATAAAAAAAAGAAAATGAAGTTTCTCATACTATTAGATAATTTTACCAATTAAGGGTATATTTAAATATGGCAATCCAATGGGAAACAGCTCCTGTAATAACCAATAAATGTCAAATTAGATGACTATATTTTATTTTTTAAATTTTAAAAAAGTACTCCCAATTTATAACAGCCCTAAGCACTAATGCTACTATTGCAAAAACAGCACCCACACCATGGGATATAGAATGAGCTATTTCTTCTTGTTTTGTAAAACGTTGGTTTTTCTTTTTGGACATTATTTTTGATTTTCAAGTAAAAATCGTAAAACAATATTGAATAACAAAACAAAAAAAAATAAAAAATGGTATCAGCAAAGTGCCAATACCATTTAAAGGGAAATAATATTTTTATTATAAATGAATTCCTGCACCTGGGCCCAGTGGTAATCCAACAAGTAACCAGGCAATTAATAAAACAACCCATCCTATAAAGAAAACAACCGAATAGGGTAACATGGTAGCTACAATGGTTCCAATACCTGCTTTCTCATCGTATTTTTGAAAGTAAACAATAATTAAAGCAAAGAAACTCATCATGGGTGAAATCATATTAGTAACACTATCGCCAATACGATACACAACTTGTGTCAGCTCAGGTGTATATCCTAAAAACATAAATAAGGGAATAAAAATGGGGGCTAAAAGGGCCCATTTTGCCGAAGCACTCCCCATAACTAAATTAATTAAGCCCGAAAAAATAACAAACATTATAACCAGGGGAATTAAACCCAAATTCAGGCTTTCTATGGCATGGGCACCTTTAATGGCAATTATAATACCCAGGTTGCTTGCATTAAAATACTCTACAAACTGTGCGGCAAAAAATACCAGCACAATATAAGCAGCCATCGATTTCATCGATTCAGCCATTCCTTTCATCACATCCGCATCGCTTTTATATTTACCGGTTACAGCTCCATAAACAACACCCATTAAACCTGCTACAAGGAATAAAATTGCAACAACACCTTTTAATACGGGTGATTGTAATAAAGAACCGTCGGGACCTCTTAAAACACCATTATCAGGAATTAAACCTATAAGAAGTAATACCATAAAACCAGCCAGTACCCACAATGATTTTTTTATTCCTTTCTTTTCTACAGGAGTCAACCGGCTTATTTCGTCCTGCTCAACCTCATTATCGTTACTATATTTACCTAATCGCGGAACAATTATTTTTTCAGTTACCCATGTACCTAAAAAAGCAATTAAAAATGTAGAGGCAACCATAAAAAAGTAGTTGGCTGTAGGATTAACTTGGTATGCCTTATCTACAAGATGTGCTGCTTCCTGAGACAACCCTGCAAGTAATGGGTCAATTGTACCTAAAATTAGGTTTGCTGAATACCCTCCTGAAACTCCTGCAAAACCTGCAGCTAAACCTGCAATCGGATTACGGCCAACAGCCATAAAAATGGTACCCGCTAAAGGAACCAAAAGAACATATCCTACACTGGATGCTAAATTGGACAATATACCGGCAAAAACAATGATAAAGGTTAAGAACCGTTCTGGCGAATAAAGCACCAGGCTTCTTATCACCACAGCAATTAATCCGGAATTTTCTGCCAAACCAATACCCAGCATAGCAACAAGCACAATTCCTAAGGGTGCAAAACTGGTAAAATTAGTAACCATCTCGGTTAAAATCATATGAAGTCCGTCACGCGATAACAAGTTAATGACCTGGTATTCTTCTCCTGTTCCGGGATGAACAGCAGATGAACCGGTAAAAGAAAATATCGCCGATAAAACTAAAACAGCTAAAGCAAAAAGTCCGAATAATGAGGCAGGATGTGGAAGCTTATTCCCTACCCGTTCAACTCCATTTAAAAAAATCTGTACTGGGCTTTTTTTCATTGTTATTGTTTATAAAAGGTTAAAAAATCTTTTATTTTTCTACTATAAAATACACAATATCAATTATTTACAATTGTAAATATATAAATCATTAAAAGTTTCGAAAATATATGATTCTGTTTAACTTTCAAAGTTTAATGATGAAAATCAAAAAAATTTCTACAAGGGAGATTTATAGTAAATTTTATTCGGGCTTTTCTGTTTTCTTATACATAATATTTCTCTCTTTTAAATAATCCATAATATAATGAAAACATTCCGGATATTTCCCTACAAGTTCAGGAGGAAACAACCCTTTTTTTGAAAACACGCCGTTTAATATCATATCGGCTGCAGCTGTAGCTGTAAAACCTGTAGTCCGTGCCATCGAAGATATTTTTTCTTTCCGATCATATTCGTCATATAAATCATACATGATGGTTTTGGATTTCCCATTTTCAATTTCTTTGAGAATAACTTTCATCAACGTAAACTCCTCGTCTTCAGGTTTCAGCTTCCATGCATTGTACAATATTTCGGAAGTAAAATCAAAAGGAATTATCTCTTTTCCTTTAACTTTTAAAGGTTCTTGATTTAAAAAACCCGCAGCTTTAAGTGCCTGGATCATTTGGATATGACCGGGAAACCGAAGGGTTTTCTCTTTCATATTAGCAATATTATTTAAGGTATAAATCAATGAACGTAAACCATCTGAATTAAAAGCTTCCAGCGTTCCTACTTTTTCAAATTCTATGAATTCAATATCACTCATTGCTGGCTTGGTAACTATATTCCCATTTTCAACATATCGGGCAGGACGAGTATATTCTTCCATTACATCACAGGGTGAAAATGGTGCTTTATACTCAAAAGGGAAAGAGCGCACTTTGGGTAGGCCTCCGACCATATATTCAAAACTGTCAATCGTCATTTTTTCATTATGATATCCGGCAATAATATTGGGCATTCCGGGAGCTACGCCACAATCCATAATTGCAGTTACCCGGTTTTCTTTAGCCAGTTGGCCCAAATCAAGCACATCTTCGGGTAAAAATGAAATATCAACCAGATTCTTATGACTCGTTATTACTGTTTTCATCGTTTGAAAACCCAAAAAACCTGGGACAGCCGAAATAACTAAATCACAATCTTTAATAGCATCGGACAAATTTTGTTCCTGAGTAACATCTAAAAATTGAGTTTCAATAGAATAATTTGAGGATAAAAAATGTAAAGCATCAGGATTTATATCCATAGATTTAACCTTATATTTTTTGGAAAGGTCGATAGCTATGGCTTTTCCTACCATGCCAGCGCCAAGGATTACAATATTTTTCATCGTTTAGTGGTTTTTAATTAATGATTAAGGATTAATTGAAATTAAACAAGAAGAAAGTAAACAAAACGGATTATAATCCATTAAAACGATTCATAAACCTGATAATATGTGCTTCTTGATTCATCATACAAATCAAAAATAAATTAAATTTTTTGAAATATAAGGATAATCCTTTTACTGTTAAAATTCTTTTTTGTAATTATACGTTCAAAATAATATCTTTATCATTTCAATTTTTAATAAAATTTAAACATTATGAGATATATTTTACTTTCCATGCTAAGTGTCTTTTTTCTGACTGTTCAGGCACAGAAAATTGAAAATTTTAAGATGTCGCAACATAGTGGCGAGCTAATTTTTTCGTATGATTTAATTAGTGCTGCAAAAAGCAACCTTTTCCAGGTAAAACTATTTTCGTCGGTTGATAATAACCAATGGCAAGAGGTTGAAAAAGTGTATGGCGAAATTGGCGACAGCATTGTTCCCGGTACCCATAAAAAAATTGTGGTTTGGATTGATCATCTAAATAAAATAAAACCCGGTATGTATTTCAGGCTTACGGCATCTTTTGAAAATATTGATCAACAAAAACAAGGAACCTTAATGGATGATAAAGGCCATAGTTATCCATGGATAAAAATTGGACAAACCCGATGGATGACACAAAACTTAGGTTCAATGGCTACTGATAATCCATGTGGCAATTATTATACAAACGATGAAGCAAGAAATGCCTGCCCCGATAACTGGCACCTGCCATCGGATGAAGAGTGGATGGAACTGGAAACTTATTTTGGCATAAATTTAGAGAAAGCGAAAGAACATGGATTACGGGAAATTAATTTGGAAGAATTAAAAAACGCTGGTTTCTCACTCACAGAATGTAATTACAAAACCTCATTATATCCCAACCAACAAGCGATTGCTTTTTGGACAAGCACAGGAAGCTCCATGCTTCATCTGGGTTATTCCGACAAATATTTAGCCCGTATTATCCGGCTCGATGAAAATAAAATCAGTAAGGAACTACGCGATAAAAAAGAAAAGCTAAGTGTACGATGTGTACAAAACGCAACGTTTATGGATAAAATCTCCAAACAAATTGAAGTAACAATTAACACACAACCTACGATGGGTAAGGTAAATCATCCTTTTTCAGGCGAAGAGATGGAATGGATTTACAAGGCTGATAATATTTGGATGAGAAAAGATATTATGGGTAGTTTTCAATATAAAGAGATTGACGGCCGTTGTCCGGCTGGATGGAAACTCCCAACAAAAGAAGATTGGGAGGCTTTATTTAAAGAAATGAGCCCATCGATAAAACTAAAAAATGAAAAGGAAGTGCTGAGTGAACGTTTTAGCAGCGATGGTAACTGGGGGATGAATCTGTCTAATGCTGACTACTGGATGGATATTCCTTATTATACATACAATACCTACTGGATACATAATGACGATAAAGAAATCAGTAAAAAAACCATGCCGTTCCCAACAAATTACCGTGGAATGGCACAATGGACCACTAAATTAACCCACGAAGAAGCTAAAATACGTTGTGTACTGGCTGAAAAGAAATATTTAGAAAAAAGCAAACAATTAAATCGTGGAACGATTGTCGATAAAAGAGACAACAAAGAATATCCATGGATAGAAATTGACGGTACCACCTGGATGGCTGAAAATCTTTCTTACGATATGGGCGAATACAGCATGTGCCGCGATAATATAAAGGTTGATTGTGAACTATTTGGTCATATGTACAGCATTAAAACCGATGAGAATTTTTGCCCCGATGGATGGAGATTACCCACATCGGCCGAATGGAAATATTTACTGATTAACAAGGCAGCAAACAACCTGTCCATACTTTTACCTTTTGGAGGTACCGGATTTAATCTGTTACTCGGAGGAGAAATTCTTGAAGACGAAACCGGAAAAGGAAATATTTATACAGCCAATTATCTTTTCTTAGATGATGATACCCATGGATATTATTACATCGACTCCAAAGGACAAGTTGAATTCAACAGTAGAGCCAAAAAAAGGGATTATTACTATGTGCGGTGTGTAAAGGAAGAGATTACTACCAATAAATAGTGGCTATAAGAAAACGTCAATAACTGCGTTACGCTCGCATTGGCAATTAGTCATTTACGTCAGTAAACTCCTGGCTGCCAATTCTTCGCAA